>JASHRR010001261.1 GCA_030037185.1 Xanthobacteraceae bacterium
TGGATTTCCCGCTCGGTGTGGCTGTCGAGCGCCGAGGTCGCCTCATCGAGCACCAGGATCGGCGGGGCCTTCAGGATGGTGCGGGCGATCGCCACGCGCTGCTTCTCGCCCCCCGACAGCTTGAGGCCGCGTTCGCCGACCTCGGTATCGTAGCCCTTGGGCGCGGCGCGGATGAAAGCGTCGATCTGAGCATGAACGGCCGCCTCCTCGACCTCCGCATCGGTCGCATCCCATCGGCCGTAGCGGATGTTATAGCGCACGGTATCATTGAACAGCACAGTATCCTGCGGCACCATGCCGAGCGCCTTGCGCAGCGAAGTTTGCTGGACGTCCCGGATATCCTGGCCGTCAATGGTGATGCGGCCACCGGCGACGTCGTAAAAGCGAAACAGCAGCCGTGAGATCGTCGACTTGCCGGCGCCCGACGGACCGACGATTGCCACCGTACGCCCGGCCGGCACCTCGAAGCTTATCCCCTTGAGAATGGGCCGCGCCGGTTCGTAGGAGAACCAGACATCCTGGAAGCGGATCGTGCCGGCACTCACCTTGAGCGGCTTTGCCCCCGGCGTGTCCTTGATCTCCGGATCGCGGCCGAGCAGCGCGAACATCGCCTCGATATCGATCACGGCCTGCTTGATCTCGCGATACACCATACCCATGAAGTTGAGCGGCTGATAGAGCTGGATCATCATGGCGTTGATCATAACGAAATCGCCCACCGTGTGGGTGCCGTCGCGAATGCCGAACACGCACAGGCCCATGGTCGCAGTGAGGCCCAGGGTGAAGATCGCCGCCTGGCCGGCATTGAGCACGGCAAGCGATACGTAGGCCTCGACGCTTGCCTGCTCGTAGCGCGCCATTGAGCGGTCATAGCGCACCTTCTCGCGCCCTTCGGCGCCGAAATATTTCACGGTTTCGTAGTTCAGCAACGAATCGATCGCCTTCGTGTTGGCGTCGGAGTCGCTCTCGTTCATCTTGCGCCGGATGCCGATCCGCCATTCGGTAGCGAGATAGGTGTACCACATGTAGAGCGCGACGGTGATCGCAATCACCGCAACATAGCGCCAGTCGAATTGATAGAGCAGCACCGCTGCGATCATCAGCACTTCGAGGATGGTGGGAACAAGCTGCAGGATCACCATGCGCACGATGGTTTCGATGGCGTTGCGGCCGCGCTCCAGCACCCGGGTCAATCCGCCGGTCTTGCGTTCGAGATGAAAGCGCAGCGACAACAGATGGATGTGCTCGAAAGTAAGGATCGCGAGCCGCCGCACCGCATGCATGGCAACCTTGGCGAACGTGGCGTCGCGCATCTGGGTGAACGCCGCCATCAGGATGCGGGTGCCGCCATAACCGGCCGTCATCAACAGCGGCGCCGCTACCACCCACCCGATCCAGGAATTGGCCGCCGCGCCCTGCTCATGCGCGAGGCCGTCGGTGGCGAATTTGAAGGTGAACGGCACCGCGATGGTGGCAAGCTTGGCGGCGACGAGCAGGACGACCGACCACAGCACCCGCCGCTGAAGGTCGGGCCGCTCCTGCGGCCAGATGTAGGGCCACAGATTGACGAGCGTGCGCGTGAGCCGGCCGCCGTCGGCGGAAACCTCGCGTCGCAGACTGTGGGGGGATCGAAGATGCTCGCTCATATGCGGGGCTTGCCGGTCCTCACTGACGGACCGGGAGCGTCCGTCGACTGGCTAGGATATAGGCGGTTTTCCGGCAGCAATCACCATCCGCAAAGGGAATCATCATGTGTTTCCTGCATGGGGGCCGCGCGCACTGTCGCCGGCGACAGATCTGAAACACGCAGTCACCCCCTCCCTCTGCCCGCTTGCGGGCAGAGGGAGGGGGGACTGCCGCCCGCTCGTGAAGACGCCCTCACCCGCAAATCCAGCGCCGTGCGTGGTAGAGGTAAAGCTTGCCGGGGGCGAAAGGCGATTGCAAGGCGCGATAAACGGAACAGCTTGACGGGCGCCGCCGCCCAATGCCACATCCAAATAATGAGCATTATCAAACGCGTCTGCGTCTATTGCGGATCCAGCCAAGGACGTGACCCGCGCTTTGTTGCCGCCGCCCGGCGATTCGGTGAAATCCTTGCCGCGAATCGGATCGGGCTGGTCTACGGCTGCGGTTCCATCGGCCTGATGGGAACCATCGCGCGTGCGGTCCATGATCATGGCGGCGAGGTCATCGGCGTTATTCCGGAATTTCTCAAAGTTCAGGAACGCCTGTTCACGGACGCCTCCGAGATCGTCATCACCGCCGACATGCACGAACGCAAGCGGCTGATGTTCGAACTCGCCGACGCCTTTGTGGCGCTGCCGGGCGGCGTCGGAACGCTGGAGGAGGTGGTCGAACAGCTGACCTGGGCGCAGCTCGGCCGCCACCGCAAGCCGATCCTGATTGCCAATATCGCGGGATTTTGGGACCCCCTGCTCGTGATGTTTAACCACTTCCTGAGCCTGGGCTTTCTGACCAACGGGCGGCTTGCCTATCTGGTGGCCGACAATGTTGACGACATCCTGCCGGCCCTGATTGCCGCCGCCGCCAAGGTCAGCGAAGTCGAGAAGATTGGAGAGCCGGAGCGCGTGGAGCGGCTGTAGTTCGTCGAGCTGCACCCTGGGTTGCAAGCGAACCCGGGACCGGCATTGCAACCTGGATAGGCCGCCATCACACTGGCGCGCCGGACTTCACGAGCTTGTAGACGATCGAATCCATCAGCGCCTGGAACGATGCGTCGATGATATTGGGCGACACGCCGATGGTGGTCCAGCGCTCGCCGTTCTCGTCCTCGCTTTCGATCAAAACGCGCGTTACGGCCTCGGTGCCGGCGTTAAGGATGCGAACGCGATAATCGGTGAGATTGAGCCCCTTGATGTAGGTCTGGTACTTGCCGAGATCTTTGCGCAGTGCGAGGTCGAGCGCGTTGACCGGGCCGTTGCCTTCCGCCGCCGAGATAAGCTTCTCGTCGCCGACGGTGACCTTGACCACCGCCATGCTCACCGTTACCCGCTCGCCGGCGCCATTGATGCGCTGCTCGACGTTCACATCGAACTGGCTGACGTCGAAATACCGTGGCACCTTGCCGAGCGTGCGCCGCGCCAAGAGCTCGAACGAGGCGTCGGCCGCTTCGTATGCATAACCGACCGCTTCGCGTTCCTTGACGACCTCCAGCAGGCGCGTGACCCGCGGGTCATCGCGCTCGACCGCGATGCCGACGCGCTCCAGCTCGGCGAGCACGTTGGAGCGGCCCGCCTGGTCCGAAACCAGAAGCTTGCGGCGATTGCCCACCGCTTCGGGGCGCACATGTTCGTAGGTGGCCGGATCCTTGAGGATCGCGGAGGCATGGATGCCGGCCTTGGTGGCGAACGCGCTATCACCCACATAGGGAGCGTGGCGATTGCTGCTGCGATTGAGGATCTCGTCGAGGCTGCGCGATACCCGCGTGAGATGCGCGAGTTTGTCGTCGGTCACGCCGATTTCGAAGTTCTCTGCGTATTCCGGCTTGAGCTTGAGATTGCCGACGAGCGAAACGAGATTTGCGTTGCCGCAGCGTTCGCCGATGCCGTTGAGCGTGCCCTGGATTTGGCGCGCGCCCGCGCGCACCGCGGCAAGCGAATTCGCCACCG
>JASHRR010001262.1 GCA_030037185.1 Xanthobacteraceae bacterium
GCGGTCGCGGCTGATGCGGCGCGCAATCAAGCGCTCAATTCGATCGGCAACACCGGCAACAGCGTTGCATCGACCGGATCGGCGGTGAGCACGAATGCGGAAACAATGGTGCCGCTGGGCGCGGTCATTCACTTCGGATCCGGCAGCATCCCCCTTGCCGTCAATCACCAGGGTCTGTTCGTCGCCTCCACTATCTCGTTCAATTTGGCGCCGGGCTACTCCCTCAGCGATGCGGTCGCGGCGATCAACGCCGCCATGCTGCGTCTCGGCGTGCCGGCAAGCATTCATGGCACATTTCAAGGCACGGCGCGGGCCTTCGAGCAACCGCTACGCAACCAGCCCTGGCTCATTCTCGCCGCCCTCATCGCCATCTACATCGTGCTCGGCGTCCTTTATGAGAGCTACATCCATCCGATCACCATCCTCTCGACCCTGCCGTCCGCCGGCGTTGGCGCAGTGCTGGCGTTGATGCTCTGCAAGACCGAATTCAGCATCATGGGGTTGATCGGCGTCATCCTGCTGATCGGCCTCGTCAAGAAAAATGCCATCATGATGATTGATTTCGCCCTCGACGCCCAGCGCACCAAGGGCCTCACGTCGCAACAGGCGATCTACCAAGCGTGCCTGCTGCGCTTCCGCCCGATCATGATGACCACCAGCGCGGCGCTGTTCGGCGCGCTGCCGCTCGCCATCGGTCTCGGCGATGGCGGCGAATTGCGCCGCCCGCTCGGCATCGCCATCGTGGGCGGGCTGATGGTGAGCCAGTTGCTCACCCTCTACACCACGCCGGTGGTTTATCTCTACCTCGACCGCTTCAGCCTGTGGCTCCGCGCCCGCCGGGGCGATCATCGTGGTCATGGCCTGCCAGAGGTGCCGCTGGTTCCCGGCGAATGATGGAGTTCGGCACCTCCGGCTCGCGAACGCGTTCCACGCCCCGCACGCAAGCGACGGTCGAGAAGGATGCGGTCACATGCTCGTCCCCGAAGGGCAGTGGCTCGCTTCGCTTGCAGAATCGCCAAAAAAATGGCAACTAGCGCTAAATCAATCACTTAGAATGGACCCGCTAATGTTGAACCATCTTGCGCGGTCGTCGTTTGGGTTGTTGCTCCGGACTGTCGAAGCGGCCGGTTGTCGGAGTGAGGTAATGGGGTGGCATAGGTATGTACCGATCGGCCTGTCGGCAAGTTGGAAGACTAAGCGAGATTATCGTCACCGCCGCGACCTCGCCCCAATGGGCAGGAGAGGCGTTTACCGTGCCGTCTCGGCGAAGATTAGCGCGTCCTGTGATTGTCGTCCGCGTCAGCCAGATCGCCGGGGTATTTAGCCTCCTGCTGTTGGTATCCGGCTGCCTTGAAATCGACAGGCCCGGGCTTGCCGTTGACGTCCCTGGATCATATCGCGAGGCGCACAGTAATCCGCCCGAAGCCAAAACGCCCTCGCTCGATTGGTGGCGCGGCTTCCGATCGCGCGAATTGACCACGTTCATGGAAGAGGCGCTCACCGCCAACTTCGATATCGCCGTCGCGATCGCACAGATCTCTCAGGCCGATGCCCAGGTACGGATCGCTGGCGCGGCGCTGCTCCCGACCATCGACTTAAATGGCAGCGACACCGCCGAGAAGATCTCGCAGCAGGTTTTATCCGGCGGAAACGCACCATCACAATTTTCAAGGCTTTACGCGGCATCACTGAGCGCAAGCTACGTCATCGATGTCTGGGGCAAGAACCGGGCCGCCTTGAACGCCGCCGTCGAAACCGCGATTTCCATGCGCTACAACCGCGAGGTCGTGGCGATCACTACCCTCAGTTCGGTGGCGAACACTTATTTCCAGATCCTGGCGGCCCGGGATCGCTTGCGGATCGCCCGCCGCAACCTTGGTGATTCAAGCCGCATCCTGTTCCTGATCAGGCAGCAGTTTGACGCCGGGACCGCGTCGGATCTCAACCTGGCCCAACAGGAGAGCCTGGTCGAGCAGGTGCGGGCGACGATCCCGCCGCTCGAGGAAACGCTCCGCCAGAGCATCGCGGCGCTGGCAGTTCTCCTCGGCAAGGCGCCGGAGCACTTCGATTCGCGGGGCGCCAGCATGCAAAACGTCGCCGTGCCGCGGGTGACGCCGGGCCTGCCCTCCGACCTCATCAACCGGCGGCCGGATGTCCGCCAGGCGGAGGAGCAGCTCAAATCCGCCGACTACTCGGTCGAATCCGCCCGCGCCGCCTTCTTTCCCACCATTTCGCTCACAGGAACGCTTGGATATCAGAGCTCAGCGCTAAAGTCGCTGTTCGGGCCCGGGGCGTGGTTCTATACGGCCGGACCGACGATTACCCAGCCGCTGTTTGACGCCGGTTTGCTGCTCGGCCAATTCGAGCTACAGCGAGGCATGCAAGCGCAGTTTCTGCAGGCCTACCGCAAAGCCGTGCTGTCGGCGTTTTCCGATGTCGAGCAGGCCCTGGTCGCGCTGGAGCAGACCACTGCACAGGAGCGCATCCAGGAAAACGTCGTGAAGGCCTCGCGCAGAGCTTTCACGCTGTCCGAACAACAGATGAATTCCG
>JASHRR010001263.1 GCA_030037185.1 Xanthobacteraceae bacterium
ACCGTGACCGAGGAACGGGCATTGGCGGACGCCAGGGCGGCCGAAGCGCGCCTCCTGTCGGGCAGGCGAAAGGGCGCGCTCGACGGTATCCCGATCGCGTTAAAGGACATTATTGACACGAGCGGCATTCTCACAACCGCCCACTCTGCCCAGCTTTCCGTCAACGTGCCCGATACGGACGCAACCTGTGCTGCCAAACTTGCCGATGCCGGCACCGTGCTCCTGGGCAAGTTGTCGACGCACGAATTCGCCGACGGCGGCCCCTCCTTCGACCTGCCCTGGCCGCCAGCACGCAACCCGTGGAATCCCGATCATTTCACCGCAGGATCGAGCAGTGGCACCGCTGCCGCCGTGCCGTCCGGCATGATCCTGGGTGGCCTCGGTACGGATACCGGTGGTTCGATCCGCGGGCCGTCCGCCCTCTGCGGCATCGCCGGCATCAAGCCGACCTATGGCCTTGTGAGCCGCGCCGGCGTGGCGCCAGCCGCTTTCAGCCTCGACCATGTCGGCCCGATGGCATGGACCGCGCACGACTGCGCGATTCTGCTGAACGCCCTTGCGGGCCATGATCCGCGCGATCCTGCCAGTTCCTCGATGCCCATCCCGGATTATTGTGCGGATCTCGGGCGAGGCGTCAGCGGCCTGAAGATCGGTGTCATCCATCACTTCCACGAAGTTGACCACAAGGTCAGCGAGGCAACGCAGCGTAGCATCGACGATGCTATCGCGACCTTGCGCAGCCTCGGCGCCGAGATTCGCGAGATCAGGCTGTCGCCGTTGCAGGAATGGGCCGCCTGCGGGTCGATCATCTCGATGGTCGAGCGGCCTGCGTCCTACGAGCAGATGATGCGCGAAAGCCTTGACAAGTTCGGCGAGCGTCTGCGCGCGCGCTTGCTGCTGGGCCTGTTCATCACCGGTATCGATTATGTCCAGGCGCTTCGCCGCCGGCGTGAGCTGTGCGCGGAAATCGACGCGGCTGCGGCTGATGTCGATATCCTGCTGACGGCGGCGCAGCCCGCTGAAGCGGCCAAGATCGACAGCGTGCCAAAGTGGGACAACCTGGAAAAGCCCAGTTTCACGATGCCGTTCAATGTGTCGGGCTATCCGGCCATGTCGGTCCGCTCAGGCTTCGGCGCCGGCGGCTTGCCCGTGGCCATTCAGCTCATCGCCAAGCCGTTCCGGGAGGCGGTGCTGTTGCGCGCGGCTCATGCCTACGAGCAAGCGACCGAATGGCGAAACCACCGGCCAAGCCTCAACTTCGTATCGGGCGTCATGCAGGCGGCCCAGTAGAAAGACCGTTTGCGATTGGCTGGCCGGCGGCTCTCATTCTCGCCTGCCGACCAGCTGAATGTGGTGCACGTCGTCGCGAAGGGATCGCGACGGCCCCCGGCCGCCCTTGAAAGAGGACAGTTTGGATGTTTCTTTTCGCTGGAAAGCGCGTGCTACATGCGCTGCCGATCCTGCTCGGCGTGTCGATCGTCGTGTTCGGTCTGTTGCAGCTCGTGCCGGGCAACGCGATCGATCTGTTGCTGCCGCCGGAGGCGACCGCCGAGATGGTCGCCCAGATGAAGGCGGCCTATGGCTTCGACAGGCCGCTTTACGTTCAATATCTCGCCTGGCTCGGCCGCATAGTGACCGGCGACCTAGGTGTTTCGATCTTCTCGGGCCAGCCCGTCGCGACCGAGCTCTTCACGGCGCTAGGCAATACGATGATCCTCGCCATTCCGGCGGCAGTCCTCGGATTTTCGCTCGGCATCGGTCTCGGCATTGTCGCCGCGCTCAACAATGGCCGCTGGCTCGACAAGTTGTTCTCGGCGATCGCCATTACCGGCGTCAGTGTGCCGCACTACTGGTTCGCGATCATCATGGTGACCGCTTTCTCGGTCATTCTGAATCTGCTGCCCGCGCAGGGCATGGCGGAGGGCGGCGGCATCCCCACGAGTTTCGACGACGCGCAATATCTGATCATGCCGGTGGTGACGCTGTCTCTCATCCCGATGGGCATCGTCGCACGTCTCGTGCGCGCGACCGTGCTGGACATATTGGGCCAGGAGTTCATCGAGGCCCTCGTGGCCAAGGGCATCAGCCGCAAGCGGATCCTGTTCCACGTCACCAAGAATGCCGCACCACCAGTGATCGCCATCATCGGTCTGCAGTTTGGCTATCTGCTGGGCGGCTCGATCCTGGTCGAAACCGTGTTCAACTGGCCTGGCTCCGGGAACCTTCTCAGCCTGGCGATCTTCCGGCGGGATGTGCCGGTTCTGCAGGGTACGATCCTGGTCCTTGCTTCCTTTTTCGTCGTCCTCAACCTCGTCGTTGATATCGCCCAGGCGATGATCGATCCGCGAATCCGGCGTTGAAGGAGCCTGTCATGACCGATGCGCTCAGCCGCTTGAGCGAGGCCGACGCGGGCGCCGCTCCGAGCGTGGACCCGGCGCCGGCCGGCTACTGGTCGAACGTGTGGAGGCGGCTCAGACGCGATCCGGTCACCGTCGGCGTAACCACTATCCTGCTGGCGATCCTGCTGTCCTCCGTCTTTGCGCCCTATGTGACCAGCTACGATCCCTACGCCGGCAACGTTCTCGCCCGCCTGCTGCCGGTCGGCAGTGATGGGCACTGGCTCGGCACCGATGAGACCGGACGCGACATGTGGACCCGTCTGGCCTATGGCGGGCGGCTGTCGTTGCTCTGCGGCGTTTTCCCGGTGGCGGTTGCCCTGGTCGTCGGCGGCTTCCTCGGTATCGTCGCCGGCTATGCCGGCGGCCCGCTGAACACGATCATCATGCGCACGACCGACGTTTTCTATGCGTTTCCCTCAATCCTGCTTGCCATTGCCATTTGCGGCCTGCTCGGCAGCGGCATTTTCAACGCGCTGCTATCGCTCAGCATCGTCTTCATTCCGCCGATGGCTCGGATGTCCGAGAGCATCACGGCGCAGGTCCGCAACCTCGATTTCGTCGAGGCAGCGCGGGCGAGCGGCACCACCACGCTGCAGGTCGTGCGGCATCACATCCTCAACAACGTGCTGGGCACGATCCTCGTCTATGCGACAAGCCTGATCAGCGTCTCGATCGTGCTCTCGGCTGGCTTGAGCTTCCTCGGGCTCGGCGCGACGCCGCCCCAGGCGGAATGGGGCGTGATGCTCAATGCGCTGCGCCAGGCGATCTATGTCCAGCCTGCCGTCGCTGCCTTGCCCGGCCTGATGATCTTCATCGCCTCCATGTGCTTCAACCTGATGAGCGACGGTTTCCGCAGCGCCATGGATGTCAGGCTCAACCGGTAACGATTGGAACGACCATGCCAACGCCTCCTTGGACTGCTGACCCCGTCGAATATCCGGTCCGCGGCGGCAAGGCCCAGCCGCTTCTGATCGTCGACACGTTGAAGAAATATTTTCCGATCCGCGGCGGGCTGCTCAATACCGTGGTCGGGACCGTCAAGGCCGTCGACAGTGTCTCCTTCGACGTCCGCAAGCAGGAGGTGCTCGGCGTCGTCGGCGAAAGCGGCTGCGGCAAGTCGACGACGGCGCGGCTCATCATGCAATTGATCGTGCCGGACTCGGGCACGCTCATCTTTGACGGCGATCCCGTCGGCGTAGCGGGAGGCATTACCGTCTCGGCTCTGCGCCGGCAGGCCCAGATGGTGTTTCAGGACAGCTATGCGTCGCTCAATCCACGCCTGACCATCGCCGATTCGATCTCCTACGCGCCGCGCATGCATGGCGTTCCTGCGGCGGAGGCGAAGGAACGCACCGAGACGCTTCTCACCGAGGTTGGTCTCAACCCGTCGCAGTTCGCGCGGCGTTATCCGCACGAGCTCTCGGGTGGCCAGCGACAGCGCGTGAATATTGCGCGCGCGCTGGCGCTGCGGCCGCGGCTCCTCATTCTCGATGAGGCCGTGTCCGCGCTCGACAAGTCCGTCGAGGCCCAGGTTCTCAACCTGCTGGCGGAACTGAAGGTGAAGTTCAATCTGACCTACATTTTCATCAGCCACGACCTGAGTGTCGTGGAATATGTCTCAGACCGCGTCGTCGTGATGTATCTCGGCCGCATCGTCGAGACCGGTCCGGTCAACGACATCTATGAGCACCCTCAGCATCCTTATACCCGGGCGCTGCTGCGCTCGAAGCCGTCCTTGGATCCGCACCAGCGCACGACGGAAATGCCGTTGACCGGCGATCCACCGAGTCCTCTCAATCCGCCGTCGGGTTGTCGCTTTCGCACACGTTGCGCCTTTGCAGAGAGGATCTGCGAATTCGAAACGCCCGATTTGGCGCCGGCGCCGGATTCGCCGCCGGGGCATCGGGTGGCCTGTCACATGTTCCGGACCGCCTCCGGCCACAGCCGGCAGGTGTCCTGACACCAGGAGCCGAAGCATGGACAAGGCTGCCCCGGTCAACGACATTGCGCCGGTCGTCCAAGCGGAGAACCTCACCGTGACCTTTCAACGCGATGGGCGGACCGTTTCGGCGGTGAACGGCGTCGATTTCGTTCTAAAACGCGGCGAGGTTCTGACAATCCTTGGCGAGTCGGGCTCAGGCAAGAGCGTGACGCTCCGCGCGTTGATGGGCATTCTGCCCGTATATGCGCGCCTCGACGGGCGCGTGATGGTGGCCGGCCGCGACCTCTATGCGCTGAGCGAAGCCGAGCGCACCGCGCTGCGAGGCTCGGTGATCTCCATGATCTTCCAGGAGCCTGCCACGTCGCTCGATCCGGTCTTCACAATCGGTGACCAGATCGTCGAAATGATCCGGGCGCATGAGAAGATCGATCGCGCTGCCGCCAGGGCGAGAGCTCTCGATCTCCTCGAAATGGTTGCCATCCCAGGCGCCGCGCGACGCTTGAAGAACTATCCGCATGAAATGTCGGGCGGCATGCGGCAGCGGGCGATGATCGCCATGGCTCTCGCCTGCCGGCCGAGCGTTCTGCTGGCCGACGAGCCAACCACGGCTCTCGACGTTTCCGTGCAGATTCAGGTTCTACTGCTGCTGCGTCAGTTGCAGCGGGCGCTCGGAATGGCCGTGGTGTTCGTTACGCACGACGTGGGCGTTGCGGCCGAGATTTCTGACCGCATCGCCGTGATGTACGGCGGCCGCCTGGTAGAGACCGGCACTGCACGCGAAGTAATGACCGAAAGGCGCCACCCCTATACGCACGGTCTTCTCTCCTCGACCGTGCGTGGCGGCATGCGCGGTCAGCCACTGCAAGCGATCCGCGGCCAACCGCCGAACCTCGCCAGCCTGCCGGTCGGCTGCGCCTTCGCGCCCCGCTGCAGCCGGGCCGTCGAGAGCTGCCGCACGAGCTCTCCTGCGATGGTCACGCTCGGGCTGGGCCGGGCCGTCCGCTGCATCTATGCGCAAGAGCCTGGCCGGCTGATCAGCTGAGCCGCTGCGACCCCGCACCGCGGGTCGGCCTTCTCCGCAACCGAAGGAACGCAAGCGTAAGGAAACCCGCGGACGGGGACCTTGGCGTTTCAGCGCCTCAGCGTTGCCGCCTCGGCAACCCGCCCGGATCGCTTTCGGCGATCCAGCCTTCCCTTGCGCGAGAGCGCGAAGGAACCCGCGCTCAGGCTGCGACGGACGCAATTCTCGTCATCGAGGGACGCTGTTTGCGCCAGGCGGTCGCCTGCTCGAAAGCATATCCGGCGCGCAACAGCATCGCCTCAGCGAACGGCTTGGCGACGAGCTGGATAGCGACCGGCAAGCCGCCTTCGCCAAAACCGCTGCAGACCGACATGGCCGGGTAGCCGCTGATGTTGAACGGGATGGTGAAGCTCGGCCGCTCCAGATTCATCCATTTGGGAACGGAATCGATCCGCATGGCCTCGGCCGGCTGGGTTGCGGTCAGCAGGATGTCGACGTCGGCCGCCGCGCGTGCGAGCTCCTCGCACAGTTCGCGCCGCCGGCGCACGGCCTGGACATAATCTGAACCGGTGAGCAGGCCGCCGAGCAGGAGACGATCGCGCAGCCGCTCCCCGTATTTCTCCATGCTCGTTTTCATCCACGCTTCATGCACGGCGAAAGCCTCGCTCATCAGGATTACCCAGCCGCAGGCCCCCCAATCCTGAAGCGGCGAGATCTTGATCTGACGCACCTGCGCGCCGAGTTCGCCAAAGGTCTTGATAGCATCATCGATGCCCTTGCGCGTGGCGAGGCTCACCGTTTCATCCGTCTCATAGAAATGGCGGATAAGGCCGATCTTGAGGCCCCTCACGCCTTTGCCAAAATCGGCTCGGAAATCGGGTACCGGCTTTTTAGCGCTCGCTGGATCGCGCGGGTCGTAGCCGGCGAGCGCCTGCAGCATGATGGCGCAGTCTTCGACCGTCCAGGCCATCGGCCCGGCATGGTCCAGTGCGAACGACAGCGGCAGAACGCCGGCGCGACTCACCCGCCCATAGGTTGGCTTGATGCCCGTGATGCCGCAGAGCGCCGACGGGCCGCGGATGGAGCCCCCGGTATCGGATCCCATTCCGCCGAGGATGAGGCCCGCCGCAACGGCGGCGCCGGTGCCGCTCGACGAGCCGCCGGTGAAATGAGCGGGGTTCCAGGGATTATGCGCCGGTGGCCAGGGCAGGTCGAAAGAAGGACCGCCCAGGGCGAATTCATGGGTCGCGAGCTTGCCCATGAGCACGCTGCCGGCCGCCGCCAGCAGCTCGACCGCGGTTGCATCCTCTGCAGGAACATAATTTGCCAGCTGGGCAGAATGGGCGGTGGTGCGAATTCCCTTGGTCTTGAAGATATCCTTCAGTCCGATCGGAATGCCATGTAGCGGACCTTTCGGTCCGTCCGCCATGATGGCCGCCTCGGCGGCGCGGGCATCTGTCAGAGCCCGCTCCTCCGTGACAAACAGAAAGCTGCGCAGCTTGTTATCCAGGGCTTTGATACGATTGAGGCAGGCTTTGGTTAGCTCGACGGGCGAAAGCTTCCTGGCCGCGATCAGCGCAGATGCCTCGGCTATTGTCAGAAGCTCCATCAGGCCGTCTCCTCGAAAGTGAAGATGTGGGCGGGCTCCGTCTCGTGCGGCCGCTCCTGATGGAGACGTTCGGTCATCGCTTCGACGTAGGCGAAAGCGGAATAGCAGTCCTGCTGCTGCTGTTCGGAGAGGAACTTGAGCCCGGCGCGGCGCACGAGGAACTCAAATTCGGCCATCGATATTTTGGGATTCGTCATAACCCCTCCATCGAAGCTCGGGTCGCGAGCGGCGCCTCGTTCGAAGAGAGAGAGGCTGCCGACATGCCGAACCTGTGCAAGAGCAGGGCCATCCAGACGTGCGCCCGCACGGCAAAAAAGATTGCGTTGGCTTCAGCCGGTCATCGCGCTTTGCTTGGCGCCGACGCATATTCCGAGGTCACGGCTGACCAAAGTCTGGGCGCTTTTCGGGTCTGGATGTGCTTCGCAACGCATTAAAGAGGCGGGAGGATTGGCGTAGGTCTTGCAGGCCGCGTCCAGTACGAACGCGCTCGTCTCTACGCCGCGACGAACATGGCGCGTCGCGTACAGCTGGGCTTGCTGCCATAGCAATTCGGCAGCCGGACGGGAGCAATTGAGGCGGCACGTGTCGTCCGCGCAGACTCGTGTGTCGGCTTTGTTAATCGATCGCGATGGGCAGCGCACATCGTATCGGTCGTGCCGTCAAGGGGAAGCTTCGCTTCGCGCTGCCCGCCTCACCGGACTATGGGTGCGCATCATCGAGCAGATCCGGTTGCGATCTGATGGGTGCGCCGCCACAGGAGATGATCGATGATCAAGCGGATTCTTGCCACGCTCGCGGCCGCCGTGGCCATTGCTCTCGCCGTCGGTGGTTCGCCCACGGGCGCTCAAGTGTTGCGCATTGCAATGACGGCGTCCGATCTGCCGACCGCCGGCGGGATTCCCGATCAGGGCGCCGAGGGAGCCCGGTTCGCCGGCTATCCGATTTATGATGCTCTCGTGAACTGGGATTTCACCCATCCCGATCAGATCGCCGGCCTGGCGCCGGGCCTTGCCACCGAATGGCACATCAACCCCGAAGACCATACGCAATGGATCTTCACCCTGCGCACGGGCGTGAAGTTCCACGATGGCACCGATTTCGACGCCGACGCGGTGATCTTCAATCTCGATCGCACCTTCAACCCCAAATCGCCCGTCTATGACGGCACCGAAGCGCCC
>JASHRR010001264.1 GCA_030037185.1 Xanthobacteraceae bacterium
CGGCTTCCTTGGCGGCGGACAGGTCGGCGCCGGCAAGGCGTTCGATCACATCTACCTTGGCGTGGAGGCTGACGGCAACTTCGGTCAGACAGGCGCCTCGGGGCCGATCACCAACGCTTCGACCGATTGGTTCGCGACCGCAAGGCTGCGCGCAGGTTGGCTGGCCACGCCGTCCTTCTTGCTCTACGCGACCGGCGGCGGTGCTTATGGCTTCGGCGCCGTCAACACCAACATTGCCGGCACCCAGGTCAATCTCAGCCTGCCCGCGATCGGCTGGGCGGCTGGCGGCGGCGTGGAGTGGATGGTGGTGCCCCACGTGTCCGTGGCCGCCGAGTACTTGCATATCGGCTACGACGGCCCGGGCATCTCTGTCGTCGTCGGCAATGTCGGGCTCAGCGCCGCGGACAACGCGGACATCGTCCGCGCCAAGCTCAACTTTCATTTTTAGGATCCGTTGATACCTTGATGTCGCCGCGACATCGTGAATGAGGCAGGGGCGAAGTGTGGCGTCTGGGAAACGCCGGAAGCGTCGTCGGGGAGACACCCCGGTGCGAGCGATCGGTTGACAGGATGGATGGAGTTCTCTCCTCTGCGCGGCAGCCGGTGCGCGGCTTCGCCTCGGCGCTGCTTGCCACTATTGGGGAGCGGCCGTGGGCAGGCTTTTGGCTGTTTGCGGCGGCCCATGCCTCCATCTGGACGATCCTGCCCTTCGCGCTCTACGCCAACCTGCCGCTCGACATCGTCGAGGCCCTCACTTACGGACGCGAGTGGCAACTCGGCTACGATAAATTGCCGCCCCTGCCGTGGTGGCTCGTCGAGATTGCCCATCGCGCCGTTGCTTCCGACATCGCCTATTACGCTCTCGGACAGGCGAGCGTTCTGGCGGCGTTTGCGGCCGTTTGGGCTTTCATGCTTCGCATCGCAGCCCCGGCCGCGGCGGCAGCCTCCGTTCTCATCATCGACGGATTGCATTACTTCAACTTCACTTCGCCGAAATTCAATCACGACGTGGTTCAGCTGCCGTTCTGGGCCCTGGCCGGATTGTCGTTGCATGGCGCGCTGCGAACCGGCCGCCTCGGCCATTGGGCGGTGCTGGGTCTCGCCCTCGGCCTTGCGTTTTGGGCAAAATATTTTGTGGTCGTGCTCGGATTGCCGCTTGTGCTTTTCATGCTGATCGATCCGCGCGCCCGCCGCTGTCTCGCCACTCCGGGTCCGTATCTCGCGGCGGCGATTTGCCTTGTGATCGTCTCGCCTCACCTCATCTGGCTTTATCAAAATGACTGGCTGCCGCTCGGCTATGCCGCAGCTCGCGCCAGGGCGAGCAACGGGCTGCTCGATCATTTGATTCATCCTGGCTTCTTTGCTCTCGCCCAGCTGTTCTGGCTGCTGCCGTCGCTCATCATCGCGCTGCCGTTGCTCCGCCGCCGCTATGAGCGCGACGCCACCGCGGCCGACAACTACGATCGCGGTATCCTCGCCCTCCTCGCTTTTGGTCCGGCGATCACGGTGATCGGCGGATCGGCTGTCAGCGGCCGCGGGCTCATCACCATGTGGGGCTATCCGCTTTGGCTTTTCCTTGGGCCCTGGATCGTGGCGTCGGTCTCCTCACGGGTCGATCGCGCCTGCCTTACGCGGCTTGCGGGCACGTGGGCGGCGGTGACGGCGCTCTATGCGGTAAGCTTCGTCGTAGAATGGGCGGTGTTGCCGTATCTTGATCACCGCTATCGCGCGGAGCTCTTTCCGGGTGAGCAGCTCGCGGAGGAAATCTCCGCCCGGTTTCACGCTCAAACCAGCGCGCCGCTTGCTTACGTGGTGAGCACCATGTGGCTCGGCGGAAACATCGGCCATTATTCCGCCGATCACCCGCGCACGCTCATCGACGGCAATCCGCGCCGGGCGCCGTGGATCGACCTCGGCGATCTCGCCGCCAGCGGCGGCGTCGTGCTCTGGATCGGCGATCCCCACAGGCTCCCCAACGCTTACGCCGCGGTGGCCCGCAATGCTATCGTCCAACCCCCGCTCACGGTACCGATGCGGCACGGCAACGGAGAAGTGACGGTCGGGTGGGGGATCATTCCGCCGCATCGCCGTCCTGGGTCAAGAGATTGATCTACAAAGAATTCTCAGGATCCTCTGGCCAATCGCCGAGGGGTGACATCAGGAGCTCTGTAACTACATCCGCGCCAATGCCATCGAGGTGTGCGAGGTCGAGCCGGGCGCGCTCTGTACCTACCGTAAACCCAAAACAGCTGTCGATCCCATGCGAATCGGTCGATAATCACGCCGATGGGCGATCTCCTCGAGTTGATCCGGTACGCCGTGACCGGGCTGTTCCGGTCGCGCGCGGCCTTGCAAACCGAAGTTTTTCGCCCGGCCTTGATTTCCAGCGCCACCAGGCTCGGAACCCCGCCGCCTGCGCCCTTCTTGGGATGGTAGACGTATCAGTTCTCTCCGCACCCTTGCCATTGGCGAACGGGTCGGCACCGGGCCCCGATCTTGAGTGCCTTCGCAATCTCGGTGGCCCCCATGCCCTTAGCCTTCATCGCGCGCACCTTGGCCGCATCAATTGAGGCAGGGCGGCCCTTGCCGGCAATGCGCGAGCTTGGAGTAATTGGAGGCATGGCGTCGCTCGGCGCGTCACAGCGCCCCGTCCGGTGGGCCCGGCGCTCGCCCGGGACGGCAAACCAACGCGGCCAGCGTAGCGGACGGTGTCGAGCGCCAAGGTCATTCGCTGTCAGGGGCTGGAACGTCCCCGAGCAACTCCTCAGCATAGTGCCGCACCAAATCGCCGTCGAGGAATTCGAGCACGGCATGTTCTTGCGCGACCGGCTCATCGCCGGCAATGACAGTGGCGACGATGAGATCGCACGTGTGGTTGAAGGGGTTGAAGGCGAGCGACAGCAGCGATTTTGCCGAACGGTCGGAGCCCCATGGTGAGGCGACCTTATAGCCGCGGCTGCGGCCTTTCATCCAGTCCACCTTAATGGGCCGGCCGGGGCCGAGCGCCGAGCTTTCGCTGCCAACGAGGCCGATGTCGCTGATGCGATCGAGTTCCTCGTCGTCGGCCACCCCGGCTTGACAATTGCAGAGGCCGATTTTCAGCCGCAGGTAGAGATTGACGTCAATCCCGCAATCGGCCGCCTTGCATTGAAAGGCCCACCCTCTCCCCACTCGTCGACGGGGAACGGCCACACGACTTCGGTCCAGACCGGCCGATCGCGCGAAGACGGGTAATGCCAATCAAACGGCGCCTTTGCGGCGAGGAAGCCCGCGTAGCCGCCAATCCCGGCGACCAGCACGAGGGCGGCGGCGAGGGTTAGGGTCCGCTTGCTCATGGTCGCTCTTCCGCTGTCTGGTGTACGCAGGTCCTAAAGCATGTCGCATCGCAACCCGAAACCTTACAACGCGCTGCCGGCGCGGCGCCATTTGACAGCAACCCATCATGCCTATTGCCCGTCTCCGTAGGATTGTCGCGCTCGAAGCCCGTCAGCCCCGCGGTCAGCCATAGATGGATCCTCTACCCTGTCGTCATGCGGTAACTCCGGCTCTGACCACAAGAACTTTCATGCCAGAAACGCGCCGCGTTCGGCCTGACTGGAGCTGGGGCCGGCGCGTGACCGGCCCCCATTCTGCGCTGGCAGCTTGCAAAATTAGGGCTTGTCTGCGACCTCGTCGAAGAACTCCTTGGCACCATCAAGAAAGCCTTCGAGGTAGTCAGCCGACGCCGTCTCGTAGCGGAGGACGAGGCCGAGGACCTGTTCGCAGAACTCGCAATGGCCCAGGCTCTCTTCGGGATCGATTGCGTCTTTCAGGCCAGTATAAAGCCCGTTCGCATCTATTATCGGGAGATGCAGCTTCCTCACGCGGGCTAGCTCGAGGTACGTCGCTTTATTCCCGGCCCACCGGCGGCCGGCACGCTCACCGGCCTCCCGATCTTCGTTCTCTTGGTACGTCATATCTTCCTCTCACCGGTTCGCGGCTCTACCGAGGCTTGCTTTCGATCAGGCGCGGCTATTGAGCAGGTGCGGTTTCACTACGGACACCCAACCGTTCGCACGCATGCGCAGGTAGAAGGCACCGAGCCCGGACCAGGGGTTGTCGGGGCCGACCATTGACCGCAGCGTGCAGGCCGCCTTCGTCCGCTGAATCTTCGTTGCTGGCGCCCGGCTTGGACCAGGTAAGCGGCAGGGCTGATTGATGGCGGAGAAGGCGCAGCGGCGACAACTGGCGCGACCGTCGCATTCTCGGTAGTGCACCCGCTCAGCGCTGCAGCCGCCATCAAGGCGCCGCAGATGATCGCTGTCCGCATGGTTCCTCCCCCTGTTCATGAGTGGACAAGGCAACTAGCTGACGCCTTGACCAAGATGGCCGAGCAACTTGACGGCGGGCCGTCATGCCGCCACGACCAAATATACCAAGCATGGTTGTCGCTGGGAGTGTTGCCGTTCAAGCATCAGCATCCGAATGATCGGCGATGATGTTCGAGGCACGTTTTTGCCCTACCCCAAATATCGTGGGTTCACACGATGACAAAGCATTTAAAAATCCGCATTGTGCGGAATGCAACCGTCATCAGGAGATTCACATGGGCCTGGCACTAATTACCGGAGCTTCTTCAGGACTTGGACTTGATTTCGCCGATCTCTTCGCCAAAGACGGGCATTCACTCATTCTTGTTGCCAGACGAAAAGATCTCTTGGAGCAGGTCGCGACCAGGCTTCGCTCGACCTATCCAAAAATTCAGGTGGACATCGTCGACATGGATCTGGGGTCGGCGGGAGCCGGGCGTGCCTTGTTTGATAAAGTCAAATCAAAAAATCTCAGCGTCGATTATCTAGACGACCGATTCCATGAAAGTTGTCATTAGCTGGGGATTCATTATCGATTCTCGGATTCCTATATAGGTCGCGTGTGCCAAAACTG
>JASHRR010001265.1 GCA_030037185.1 Xanthobacteraceae bacterium
CCGCGCGCCCGTTTCGAGCATGCGAACCAGCTCTCCCGACGCCGCTCTTGCCTTCTCAGTGAGGTAGAACTGGTACATGCGACGATCATCACTGCCTCGTCTGCGGTAGACAAACCCGTCCCTTTCGAGGCGATCGAGATGCTCGGCGACGGTGGACTGTTCCATGTTGGCGCGTTCGATCAATTCCTTTTGAATCATCCCATCTTTTTCTAGCAGCCAGAGCAAGAGAGGAATCTGCCCGGGCCACGCGCCGATTGATCCCATGCGAATGCGAGCGGCCTTGCCGGTCAACCGAGCCGCCAAATTGATAAGAGTCGTAACCTGTGCTTCGTGGACAAGGCTCGGGATCATGGCCGTCCGTTTCGCTGCGCTTCCGTTTATCTTCAATTTAGTCGACATTTACGCGCCCCTAACCGGATCGCAATTGGTTTCCGCAATGCCCATCTGACGCATTTTGACGTACTGCTCAAGGGCCGCGCTTCGAAGCGTCGTTCCTCAATAGACGAAAGGCATAGTGCGATGGCGCGTTGACAATACATCGGTACCGTTATATTCTAGGCATCTTTCAACGCAACAGCAAGGAATAGCTACCGCTCGGCCCATGAAGAACAGCTGCGTCGTCGGACCGACCTCTCTCCGGCTCTCGACAACCACAGGCGTGATGACATCTTGGTTCATTGGGCGACGGTTTGCGCTGCTGTGCTTCGCGCTGGCGTGCACCGTCGGGCCGATTTTTGCCCAGGCTATTCTTCCGGTTCAGGAGCGGACGGAGGCGACGACCCGCCTCTATCGGCTTCCTCCGGTTCAGGAGAGGTTACAGTCGGCGACCCGCATCCTGGAACAAAATCCGCGCTTTAAGAGCCTGTCACCGCAACGGCGCCAGCACCTGTTTGAGTTCGTGACCGGCAACACGTTCTTTGTGCTGCTTCACGAGTTGGGCCACGCTACCATCTCCGAATTGGACATAGGGGTGCTCGGAAAGGAAGAGGATGCTGCCGATTCGTTCGCGGCCACACAACTGATCGGGCTTGGCACGGCCGTGTCGGAAGAGGCGGTGGTCAACTCTGCAAAGGGGTGGTTCATGTCCGACCGCCGCGACAAGGCCGAGGGAGACAATGTGCCCTTTTATGACGAACATGGGCTCGACCAGCAGCGTGCCTTCCAATTCGTGTGCTTCCTGGTGGGGGCCGACGAGGAAAAATTCAAGAGCCTGGCAGATCAAGTGAAGCTGCCGAAGGACCGCCAGACGAGCTGCCAAGTAGATTATACCCGAGCGGCGAAAGCCTGGGACCAGGCGCTTCGGCCGCACGCTCGGGCACCGGATCAGCCCAAGACAAAGATCGATGTGGTTTACGGCGAGGTAAAGGGCAGGTTCGATGTGATCGCGCAGGCTGTGCGGGCGATGATGTTGCTAGAAGTCATCGCTAACCGTGCCTCCGACGTCATCGCGTGGCCGACGCCGTTTTCGCTGGAAATGCAGACCTGCGGCTTCATCAATGCCGCCTGGGTGGCCTCCACCCACAAGCTCACCTTCTGTTACGAGCTGGCCACCGATTTTGCCGAGCTCTATCGCGACTACGGCGACGACGCGCCACCGAAGAGCAAAAAACGAAAACACAAATAGTGCCGGCCGGCGCCACAATACCGCGCCGCGTTGACAAATACATCGGTGCCGTTATATTTCAATGGATGTCTCCAACGCAATAGCAAGGAACAGCTACCGCGCCGCTCGTGAAAACCAGCTGCGGTCAGACCGATAGGTGCAACATGACCCCAGTCCATAACAAGGATCTCGGTTTTGATCCAAACGTCTATGACACCAATCCGGTGGAAGTAGCTTATCGTCGGGCGGTGGCTGATGCCCTTGAACGTGTTCTGGACCAAGGTGCCGAGACGCTCGCCGATATCGTTAGCGGGATGAACGATCTCGGCGTGACAGAGCGCGACGGCAGCAGTTGGTCGGAAGAAACCTTTGAGTCCGAAATGCGGCGCCTTGGACAGTAGGCTCACCCTTTCAAGCTCGATTCCAACACGACCGTCGATCAGACAAACGAGGTGTGGGATGAAACAATTGGTTGAAGTGCCATCTTCGGTCGCGGATCTGTTCGAAACTTCCGTCGAGGACGTGCTTGAGACCGGTCTGCTGAACAACTGGTATCTAGTTTGTCGCGATACCGAAGTGGGCAACAAACCCGTGGGCCTCAAGCGACTCAATCGAAACATCGTTATTTGGCGGGACAAAGCCGGCACGTTAAACGCGATTGAAGATTTTTGTCCGCATCGCGGTGCCAGGCTGTCTCTTGGCCATGTGTGCAACGGTGAGATCGCCTGCGGGTATCATGGTGTTCAGCTCAACGGGCAGGGCGTAGTCACCGCCACCCCTCCGACGCCCAGGAGCCCCATGATCGGAAAGAAATTGGTCGCTGCCTATCCGATTCAAGAGCGGCACGGCGCGGTGTGGGTCTATTTCTCCGATCGCAGCGAGCAGGTTGATCCGCCGGCGCTGCAATTTCCCGAAGAGTTCGAGTCCGGCGAATGGTCGGGGTTTGTCGACATCCGCACCTTCGCTTGCAATTGGCAGCTCGTACGCGACAATCAATTCGATCCGATCCATGGCAGCTACCTGCACGTCGGCACCCACATCCTGTCGGGCGGTAAGAAGGAGGCCGAACTCGGCTACCAGAAAACCGAACGGGGTTTCGTTGTTTGGCGCAAGAACCAGCAGGGCGTCAATCTCGATAAAACCTGGCTAATCCGCTTCGAAGGCAGCGGTTTTTGGGCCGTTACTGACCTTCCATATCCCCGCAAAGAGGGCGGTGGACTTGGGCGGCTATTCCGGTTCCCGACGCCGATCGACCGCTCAAATACCCTGGTTTGGAATTATCGGATGCAGAAAATGTTCGGGTGGCGGCGCGATATCTGGCGCTTTCTATATCGCGCTCACGGTTCCGACCGCGGCGCACAGGTCCTCGACCAAGATCGCGTCGCGCTGGAAGCGATACCTCGCGATGCTTCGCAGCGCGAAAACCTTCTCCAGACCGATATAGGAATCGCGCACATTCGCCGAATCTACCGAACCGAGGCCGAAAAGCAGCTTCAAGCGCGTGCGGCGGCCGCGGCGGAGTAGGTCGGCGGGTAGCAGCGGATTGCCTGGACGCCAACGTGGTCGTAGGTCCCTCAATGCGAGTTGGGTTCATCGGTCTCGGTCGCATTGGCCTACCGATGTGTCAAGAATTGGCGCGCGCCGGCCACGCCATGCTCGTCTACGACGTCAAACCCGAGGCCATCAATAAGGCGACTGCCCTTTGCGGAGCAAGGTCAGCAAGCAATGGAGCCGATGTAGCTGCCCAGTCGGATGTTGTCGTCATTAGCGTTTCCGGACCCAGCGAAAGTGAATTAGTCATGGTTGGAACTGACGGCGTGCTTGCCGGCGGATCCCGCGGGCTTTTGGTCATTGATACGACCACGAGCGCAGTGGCTCAGAGCCAAGATTTGAGCCGGCGCGCTGCCGAGGCCGGCATCGATTATCTGGATGCACCCGTCAGTGTGACGGAGCAGAACCATGCAGGCGGCAACCGCACAGTCATGATCGGCGGCGACCGGGAGGCCTTCGTCCGCGCACTTCCTTTGCTTGAATCAATCGCCACCCACGTTCGCTATGTCGGGGCTAGCGGTCTCGGGACGGCGGCGAAACTCATAAATCAATCGATCTATGTGACCTACCTTGCCGCATTTGCGGAGGGGCTCGCGCTTGGTGAAAGGAGCGGGCTCGGCCGCGATGTTTTGCTTGATGTTCTCAGCACGTCCGCCGCAGGGAGTCTTCGGATTGCCTCCAAGTTTGACGAAATTCGAGGGCTATCTGCTGACCGATTCGCCATCGACAGCGCATTGGGCTACCTCGCGCTTGGCCAGGAAGCCTTTCCGCACGTTGCCCACGCGGCTCCGGTCATCAATGCGGCGATGGCCTCGCTTCGAGATGCAGCAGCGCGTGGGGTCGGTGGCGAGGACATTATTGTCGCTCGCCACAAATATCTAACGGAGAAAATAGAAAAATGAATGCTCAGGAAAAAGATTGATCGGGTATTGCAAATCACATTGCAAGGGCTCTGCGCTGCCCGCGTTACACACGAGCGGATGGTTGCGATGCTGACGGATGTAGCTCGATACGACTATCTTCCCCTGATCGACAGACCCCGAATTCGTTGGCCGGGCGATGCATTTCTGGCCTTCTGGGTAGCACCGAACATCGAGTTCTACGAACTCGATCCGCCTGATGGGCAGGGACGACCGCTATGGCCGCGCCCGTATCCAGATGTTCTGAACTATTCGCTGCGCGATTATGGCAACAGGGTGGGCGTCTGGCGGATGATGGAGGCGCTGGAGCGCTTCAAAATCCGCGCCAGCGTGGCCCTCAATGCTGCCATGTGCGACCACATGCCGGACATTGTCGACGCATGCGTCGGCCTCGGGTGGGAGGTGTTCAGTCATGGCATCTACAACACGCGACTTATTTCCGGTCTGACCGAGGAGGAAGTCCTCACCGTGATCCGTGACAGCGTCACCAGGATCAGGCGGTACACCGGCCAGGACGTGGCGGGGTTTCTGGCACCCGCTATCAGCGCGACCGAAACGTTCCTCGACCTGCTGCCGGAGTGCGGCATCCAGTATACCGTCGACATGACGCCGGACGACCAGCCGGTGCCTCTCAAGGTGCGCAGCGGCAAATTGATTGCCATGCCGTATTCGACAGAGATCAACGATATTCGCGTGATGGGAGTGCGAGGCTTTACGGCGCAAGACTGGGCCGCGATGATCAAGGCGTGCTTCGATCAGCTCTATCGCGAGGGCTCGGACAACGGGATGGTCATGTGCATGCCCCTCCATCCGTTCGTGATCGGTCACCCCCATCGGATAGCTGCCCTTTACGACGTGCTGGATCACGTCAGCTCTCACGATCGGGTGTGGTTCGCGACGGCGAAGGAAATCGCCGACTGGTATTACGAGCGACACTACGAGGAGGCACTGCGTTTCGCAGCCAGCCGATCAACGGAGGGGCGATGACGGGCAACCGATTGACCTACCGTGATCGGCATCGTGGCCTCGATCACCAATGGTTTGAACGCGAACCGGTATTTGGGCGAGCTCCGCTTACGTGGCCCGGCGGGAAGCCGATAGCTTGTGAATTTCGGTATCGGTCGAATTCTTTCCGCTCGGCACGCCGTCCGAGCCGTTTCGGCCGCTGGGCGGCCTTGATCGCGGTTTGCGGTGCTGTGCGAATGGCAGCGAGATTGGGCGCGTCATGGGCGGCAAGCCGTTCGTTGAGTTCCCAATGGATCGACCGGGTGGCGTCCTGTTCGCGGCCGGCGAGTGACAGAGCGAGGTCTTGCCGACTGCGGGCGGCAACACGCGAAAAGCTCAACGGCATCGCCCGGGCACCGTTTCTCTGCCGCCGCTGCTCGCCAAGGGCGCGATCGGAGAACTCGCCGACATGATCGGCGCCGGCGTGGAGCGCCTTTGCAACGAAGACGGCGTCGAGCCTGTGCTTTATCGGCGAAGCCTTAGAGGTGATGCAGGAGGAGGCGATGAACGCCGCCGGCATTCCGGTCGGCAGCAATCGTCCGCCGACCCGCGCCGCTCACAACACCGCATGGGCCAGCTGCTGCAGCGCTACGAACTCGACGACATCGACAAGGGCGATCGCTCGCGGATCATCACGATGATGAAGCACCGGGCGGAGGTCGAGGCATGGCACCGCTCTCTGCCGCTCAATCAGCGCCTCAAGCTCAATCATGCGTCCACCATCCTG
>JASHRR010001266.1 GCA_030037185.1 Xanthobacteraceae bacterium
GTCCCTGGCTAGCGGAGGACCGCTACGCGAATAACGTAAGAAACCACCGCGGCGGCGCGATCAGGCGTTGCGTCTAATTGGCGCGATAGCGCGCAGCCGGCTCGGCGCGTGACAGATTTTGCTGGATCGCTGGCGCGTCTTCTCAAAGGTTTGCCAGTCGGCGAGATCCGGCAGCGAGAATGCGCTGATGAAACTCACCCTGATCCAGGCCGACCAGCGCCAACCTTCATGATGGCGTCCGCCTGCATCACGTCTGCTTGCAGATTGTCTACCGGGAAGCCGGAAGTCTCCCCAGATCTCTGTACCCGGCAACACGACCTGACTCATCTTCGCAATAAAGGATAAAGGATGTTGAGGCCGCCGCTCTCGATGGTCCTTGACGACATAATGAGGTCCTTTCGGCGCGGTAGAACGCCGGTCTCTCGATGGACCTTTTCGGATTCGGACTGCTCGCCGCGCACCTGGTGCAGCATTCATCGAGCGCGGCTAGCCTGAGGCATGTTGTCGTGCCCCGGCGGATTTCTCAACGTTTCCAACATCCCATATGCGGAAGCATCCTTGGTGTTCCCTTCCGGGAACTTGCCGCGCTCTATCTGGTTAGAGTCTTCACAGACAACGCTGATTGGGGTCAGCTGTGTCCAGTCGGGACCATCTCCTGCAACGCTTTGAATTCGTCCACCGACATGTGATGAATGGTCGAAAGCGTGTCCGTAGACAACGCGAAATAATCGCTAAGCTTGAGAGCGAACGGGCAAGTACTGCAGACGCCAAGGATTTATTGGAGCCATTCGAAACAACATTAAAGCTATGAACAATATCAATCAATCAAACAAGAAATTAACGCCAGGCTGGGCAAATAGGCTCCAGCCTGCGTCCTCCGTCTGTTCCAGGTTTTGGGCAGCAAGTTCAATACGATCGCTGTCGTTTGCGGCAACATTTTTATTTGCGATGGCGGCTCGCGTCAGTTGGCACGCCGCTCAGGCGCCGGCTCGGGTCGCGGTTTGACAGGGCCAACGCCAATTCTTGATTTCTGGCAGGTCTTCGCCGTGCTGATCAATGTAATTCCGATGATCAATCAGTTTGTGATGAAAGTGCTGTTTCAGGTGAGCGGCTTTCTGACCAAGTCCCGGCACTCGTTCGATCACGTCCATCGCCAAATGAAAGCGATCGAGCTTGTTGAGGACCACCATATCGAATGGAGTTGTCGTGGTTCCTTCCTCGTTGAATCCACGCACGTGGATATTGTCATGATTCCTGCGCTTGTAGGTCAAACGGTGAATCAGATAGGGGTATCCGTGATAGGCAAAAATCACTGGCCGATCGGGCGTGAACAGACCGTCGAATTCGGCGTCGGTGATCCCATGCGGATGCTCGTTTTTGGGCTGCAACGTCATTAGATCAACGACATTCACGACGCGGAGCTTGAGATCGGGGAGGTGTGTTCGCAGCAGGTCGACCGCAGCGATTGTCTCGAGCGTTGGAACGTCGCCGGCGCACGCCATCACCACGTCGGGTTCGCTCCCGTCCTTATCATTTGACGCCCATTCCCAAATCCCGAGTCCCGCGTCGCAGTGCTTGACCGCTTCATCCATAGTCAGCCATTGCGGAGAGGGCTGCTTGCCTGCCACGATCACGTTGATACGGTCGTAGGTGCGCAGAGCGTGATCCGTGACCCAGAGTAAACAGTTTGCATCAGGTGCAAGATACACGCGGATGATATCGGCCTTCTTGTTCATTACGAGGTCGATGAATCCGGGATCCTGGTGACTGAAGCCGTTGTGGTCTTGCCGCCAGACATGCGAGGTGAGAAGGTAGTTCAGGGAAGAAATTGGCCGGCGCCACGGAAGTGTACGCGAGACCTTCAACCACTTTGCATGCTGGTTGAACATCGAATCGACGATATGGACGAAAGCCTCGTAGCACGAGAACAGACCATGGCGCCCGGTTAGCAAGTATCCCTCGAGCCAGCCTTGGCACATGTGTTCGCTGAGCACCTCCATTACGCGACCGCGTCGGGCGAGGTGAACATCGTAGAGCTCGATTTCCTCCATCCAGACGCGATCGGTGGCCTCGAAGACGTTATCCAAGCGATTGGATGCGGTCTCGTCCGGCCCCATCAAACGGAAATTGCGCTCTTGGGCGTTCAACCGCACGACGTCGCGCAAATACGAACCGATTACGCGCGTCGCCTCAGCCTGCGATCCGCCCGGATTTGGAACCTCGACGGCGTAGGTCCGGAAATCTGGAAGGTGCAGCTCGCGCCGGAGCAGGCCGCCATTCGCGTGCGGGTTGGCACTCATCCGCCGCGTCCCGGTCGGAGCCAGCGCGGAGATCTCCAGAGCAAGGCGCCCAGTCTCGCCGAACAGTTCCTGCGGGCGGTAACTGCGCATCCACTGCTCCAGTAAGCGAAGGTGTTCGGGATTTTCCTGTACCCTGTCGAGTGGAACCTGGTGGGCCCGCCAGAATCCCTCAACCTTCTGACCATCCACCTGCTTTGGACCGGTCCAGCCTTTCGGGCTCCGCAAGATGACGAGAGGCCAGCGCGGTGGCCGGGCTTCAGAGCCATTGCCCCGACTTTCCCGCGCGTCACGCTGAATGGAACGGATATCCTCCATCACTTTGTCGAGGACGGCGGCCATGCGTTGGTGCATTGCGGCTGGGTCGGAGCCCGCGACCGTGATCGGCTCATATCCATAGCCGCGAAACAGCGCGATGACGTCGTCATCGGGCATCCTGCCGAGGATGGTTGGATTGGCGATCTTATACCCATTTAGATGCAGAATCGGCAGGACCGCCCCGTCCGAAGCGGGATTAAGGAACTTGTTGCCGTGCCAGGACGCGGCGAGCGGGCCGGTCTCCGCCTCGCCGTCGCCAACGACACATGCAACGATCAGATCGGGGTTGTCGAATGCGGCGCCGTAGGCGTGCGCTAGGGCATAGCCGAGCTCACCACCTTCATGAATCGAACCGGGCGTTTCGGGCGCCGCATGGCTCGGAATTCCGCCCGGGAATGAAAACTGTCGAAACAGGCGGCGCATTCCCTCGGCGTCTTGCCCGATCGACGGATAGATCTCCGAGTAGGTCCCTTCGAGATACGCGTTGGCCACTACGGCAGGGCCGCCATGGCCGGGACCGCAGATATAGATGACATTGAGGTCGCGAGCCTTGATGGTACGGTTCAAGTGCGCATAGATGAAATTCAACCCCGGCGTGGTGCCCCAATGTCCCAACAGTCGTGGCTTGATGTGCTGTGGTTTCAACGACTCCCGCAGCAGGGGATTGTCGAGCAAATAAATTTGCCCGACCGAGAGATAGTTCGCAGCCCGCCAATAAGCGTCAAGACGAGACAATTCTTGCGGACTTAATATGTCGATTTTTTCGCTTCTGGATGTTGCTTCGCGCATCGGATACGTCCTCTCTTGGAAAACTCTCTGTGTCGACTCGCCGCAAATGTTTGTCGCGCGATGCTCAACACTTCCCGCCCCTTCGACCGACGTTTTGCGCCGAGCGAACTGCGTCTTGTTGGCCGGGTCCGCCGTTCAACTGTGGACGAATGTTCGGCGACGTACTGGCCACCTCGAACACGCGGATGAGCTCCTCCGGAGATTCCGTGACCGTTTACCGTCCGCACGTCGCTTTCTCCCCATCCGCAAAATTAGCTGTTGCCGCCATCCGCTCCGCAGTCGGTGCTCGGCAAGTCCGGCGGCCGGTGTGGCGGCAGATCAGCAAAATACGCCCCGATCGCGGTTCGTCTCTCCAGCGACGGCCGAGAGCCGTAGAAGGAGATCACCCGGCAGAAACTCCGATCCCTATTTTACAGCCAGCCTTACCAGTCGATAGGCTCCCCTTGCAGGCCTTGCACCGCCGGCGAACAAGCACGTGGGCTCGACCAGTCGGTGCAACCGCATCGGGTTTTTAGAAGAACATATCCGGAACAAAGCTGGGATTCTTTTGAGTCACACTGTTGATTCGACCCAAAAACCTGAGTCGGAACAGCTGGTTGGATCGTTATAGGTTATAGGGAGCGGGGTCGAGCGGAGTTGGTACAAATGGCGCCACGACCCAACTGGAAGGGCTACCTCAAGCTGTCACTCGTATCCTGCCCGATCGCGCTTTATCCAGCCGCATCGTCTGCTGAGCGCGTGTCGTTCCGCCAGGTCAACAAGAAGACCGGCAATCGGCTCAAGCAGCAGCTCATCGATTCGGAGACAGGCGAGCCGGTCGGACGGGAGGACAAGGGGCGCGGATACGAGATTGGCAAGAATGAGTTCATCCAGGTCGAAGACGCTGAGCTTGACGCCATTGAGATCGAGAGCACACATACGATCGAGATCGACAAGTTCGTACCCAGCGCCCAGATCGACAAGCGCTACTTCGACTCGCCATACTACATTGCACCGGCGGACAAAGTCGGCCAGGACGCATTTGCGGTCATCCGAGAGGCAATGCGCGGCAGAGATATGGTGGCGCTCGGCCGCGTAGTGGTAGCAAAGCGCGAGCGCGTGATCGCTCTCGAACCGTATGAAAAGGGATTGCTCGGAACGACGCTGCGCTACGTATACGAGGTACGGAACGCGGCTGACTACTTCGAGGATATCCGGGATGTCAAAATCCCCGAGGAGATGCTCGAGCTCGCTCAGCATATCCTGGATACCAAAGCCGCTGATTTCAATCCGGCAAATTTCGTCGATCACTACGAAGATGCATTGACTGAACTCCTTAAACGCAAACAAGCCGGCTTGCCGCAGAAACGTGAGGTTGAGCAGCCGCGGCCGAGGAACGTCGTCAATCTCATGGACGCGCTCAAGCGCAGCGTTGCAGCTGAAGGGGCTAGCGAGAAGAAGCCTCCGGCAACAAGTGAGAATGAGCGTGCAGCGAAAGCTCCTGCGCGACCTGCAAAGCGAACAAGGTCGGGCAAGAAGAGTGCCTGACTGTCACGAGATTGGCTTTACGGGGTCTTTGGCGCACTGGTTGAGCCGGGATCGTCGATTTGCATCGCGTCGGGCTGCCCGATTTTTCGCTCTTGCATTCTTGCGACGCAATCAAGCGCGAGGTACTTTCCGGCGCAAAGTCGTTAGGCCGGCCACTAACGGCCGCCGAGCGCTCCTCGCTCTGCGACCGCCATATGAGCCTAGATTTTCATGCGCGGCGTCAGCCCCGCACCAACAGGAATGGCGGTTGGACGCTGTCGAGCGGGAACGCATTGGCCCTTCTGGCGAGCGTCAAAATCCCATATTGCGGTTCCTATCGCCGGTGCAGCCATGTATTCCACAGCCCAATCAGCCGATGTCTTCGCGTTCAACTTTGAACGCCTTGAAATTGCTGGCGATCCCTTTGCCGTTGAGCGGCTGGAAGTCCCGCTAGGCTGCAAACAAAGCGAGATCGAAACAAACACAATCGATTTTAGTTAGGTTTTCTTAGCGAATATTCAGCACTGTCGCGGCGAAACGTTCTGTTCCAGATCAAAGCTGGCCTCGACCGCGGACAGGAGTCCGAGCGGACCGGCGATGTCTATCAGAGCGACACTTGCCGCGAGCCTGCTATACGCAGTCAATCCGACCATAGGCAAGACAGCAAGCGCAGCAAATAGCCGACTGTGGAAAACGCCAAGCTGCCCCGGCGGGAACACGAAAACGAACCGATCGTTAACGATTTTGGCGATGGTCGGTCGACCGCCCCGCTTCAGCACCCTGCTGCGGGTAGCCGCTTTATAACCGTGAATCGAAAACTCTTTCTGCGGTGGCTTGGCACCATGGAGATATTCGTCACACTCGTCACGTACGTCAATTGGGGCGTGCTAGGCACCTGATGGATTAGGCTATGTCAAAGGACCCCACCAGAGACTTCGAGCCGGCCCCGGCCGAGGCTCATCCTGCTGGCGTGCATTGGGACATCGAGGAAAGCAAGCGGTTTGCTTTGGCGCTAGGGCTGAGTCCTGAGCAGATCGCCGCGCTCTATGATGCTTCGGCCGAGAGCCCGGGCGCAGAGGGCCCGCCACCACAACCTTCTACGACATCATCTTCTCCCCCGCCCGCGGGGGAGCCCATGTCAAAGTACCGTGTCGCCTTCCTCGTGTGGTGGACTACCATAGTGATGTTCATCGCCAGCTTCATCTACGTCAATTGGGACCTGGTGTCGACCGAAACGTTTTTCGCGAGCTTGGCGGTTGTGATCTTTGCTTTTGGCGCGTGGATACCAGGCGCTTTCTTACGTTTGTTACGGCCCTAGCCTGCTTTTCTCACCTTGGGATCAAGAGTGACATTCATTGCCGCGCCACCGCATGAATTTCTGCGACTTTTATCGCACCGCAGGGATCAGCGAACCAGCGAACCCGCCAACGGCCCAACAGCCGGCCAGAAATTCTACGCCCTCGAGGAGGCGTCTGCTGATGATATCCGTGGCCGTTCGTACGCGACCTGCGGGCTCGCCCATGTAGCAAGTCAGTGGCCACCGTTGCCACTTTGCGCCTTGGAAGCCTCGACCACGGGCACGTCGAGGTGCCGAAACGGGGTTGCGATCAGTGACGATTGCCAAGTTTCTGAACCTCTGATGAGATGTTCGGCCGATCGCGATCGAGCGGCCAAGGTAGCTTGCTCGGCCTGCACGCGGGTAAGGGCGGCATGCCTATAGAATTTTGGACTCCGCGGCCTCGCTCCGGGACTGTTCGGAGTTCGCTTCGAGGAAGGTGACGAGCGTTGTCATGGCGCGCTCCCGTCCATCCAGCGAGCCCACCCTAGGTCCTGGCCTATCACATCTTACCAGGAGGCGAATGGCCTCTTCTTGGACGCCATCTGGTGATGGCCGCCCACTCATATAGAGATCGAATCCGCCGTATGGCCGCAGTTCCGAGTACGTAAATGGAGTAGTACGCTGCGAACGCTATAACCACGACCAGCAGATAGAAGAATACATCACTCATGGCGTGGCCTTCCGCGTTCCGCGCGCCAGCCCTTGTTGCCATTGTACTCACAAACGCGACAATCGAAGGGCAAAATTTGAGTCATAGGATGGATCTTTGGGGATGCACTGCCAAAACTGCGAACCAGGACCTCATATTGTGGTAATTTTTGCCAGCCCTATCTCGGTTGGTGCACTAAATCGAAGGCAGAGTTTTCCAACGAAAATCCCTCTCGATAACTCTCATGTTCGTAAATCACACAATTAAGATCAGCTCACTGCGGGCAAATCGACTGCAAGTCAAACTTCGCGCCGGTGCAATGATTCGGAAAGGAACCCAAAATGCTTCGTTACCAGAGCCATGGCGAGCAAAACAATTCCGGGCGGCTGCATCCGTGCGCAATGCCAAACGCCAGAGCCTGCGACGGTTGAGCAATCATCTTCAGCGCCACTACGCAGATACGATGGTTGCGACTTCTCCCTCGGGCGATCTCGGCTGTCGAGACGAGGGAAAAATCAGGTACTGACTCACATCTGCCGCCACATCATTACCTTCATGCCAATCGGTTGAGTTTCCGTGCAGCTCATGCCGCAGTCTGAGCAATTAGATTAGCCACAGCGTGATGCCCCGTACTTGAAGGTTATTGGGGTTGACGCCACGTTGGCTATGGGAGGCCTCGTCATGAGTCTGCTCGATATGTGCCGCGGGACGGCGCGCCGGGTGTTCGGTGTCGAGTGGCTCCGGCCCGAGCAGGAATCGGCGATGGTTGCCAGACGAAGCTCAAGACATTTCGTAGATGATTCCGACTTATGTTCGGACGCGGCCGCCGATCTTGCGGTACTTGGGCCCCGTGCCGCAGGTGCGGTGCTTCTCAAGGGTGCGGCCGGAAAGTCCGAGAAGTCGTGCGGCCTCAGGCGTGCGCAAAAAGCGTGGCGGCAGGCATGATGGTCCCCCCACGGTCCGCTGTGACGGATTTCCGCCACCGTTTCGGGCTTGAACGCCGTCAGCGTCGCTGGCGGCGAGGGCGGCGAAGCTTGCGAAACCACACTGATCAGGTGTCCGGCGCGCACCAAGCCCATCGTCCGATCACGCCGAACCCGAGGGGCCCTGCCGCTCGGGTTCGGCCGATGGTGTGGCAGCTGTTGCCCGCGACGCGAGCATCAAGCGTGGGGAGGCTTAGTCTTCTAGTAGGTCCGAGGACTGAGGCGTTCAGCCGAACGAGCGGGAGATCGCATGGTACGGCACGCCTGAGTCCCTCAGCGCGGGCCGCGAACTGTTGATCGAGAGGCGGTAGCTGACGACCGCCTCCGTAGGAACGACGGAGTTTGGAGCGTCGATTGGTCCCATCGGCCGCCGCACGAGTTGATCGAGGCGCTCGGCCGAAAACAGGTGGCTGGCCGGGCGAGCGCGGCCTGTGGGAATGATTTGCGACTTTATTAGTTTCTACGCGCGACTCGATCCCAAACGACGACAAACCGTCTGCTACATCCGCGAGGCTGTTCCAGGAGCGGGCGTCGGTCGGGATGTATTGAGGGGGCGAGATGGCGGGACTGCTTC
>JASHRR010001267.1 GCA_030037185.1 Xanthobacteraceae bacterium
AGGCGCTCAGCCGGGGGGCTGAGCGTGTTTATGCGGGAACACGCGGGGCGACGTTGCAAATCGCGGACGAGCGCGTGACACCGCTGACGCTGGATGTGACCAGCGCTACGCAAATTCAACAGGCCGTCGATAAATAGCGACACCGGCATTGTTGATGAGGACATCGAGGGTACCGACCCTAGTTTGTGGGCGCTTAATGGTAACGTTCAGTTGCTGAACCTGCGGAGAAACACACGAACGCGTGTATGGCACACCGCCGGACTGCTGGTTCTGCCACGATCGAGTCAAACCGTGTCGTTCACCTTTTAGCTAACGGAGTGGCGCCTGAGGCGATTGAATTCCCCAGGCCATGAAGGAGGTCTCCGCCCGGCAGGCACGCGAATTTGTGCAGTGGCAGCATGCGGCGGAGCGCGACCATGCGGGGTCGAGGCCGTGGCCGCGCAGATCGGTGTGGGAAAATTACCGGGTTACAAGCGGAATGCCTGTCGTTGCCCCTAGCTGAGTTCCCCGTGCCGTGGAGCTATCCGTGTGGACGGATGTTGCTCGTGACAATGAGGCCCATGTCTTCCGTTCCCCAACGTGCCCGACACCGAAGCTGCCGGACCATAAGCTGCAGCGCCTCAGCCATTACGGAAAGTCGGAGGCGGCAGCGGTCCAAGCACGGCTTCGATCGCCATGCCGAGACTCAACAGCTGATTGTCCTCGCCGGGCAGGCCGTCGAGCTCTAGCCCTGCCGGCAAGCCTTCGGAGGTAAGCCCCGCCGGAGTACTCAAAGCCGGCGCGCGGAACGCGGGGGCTGAGAATGAGTTGCGGAGGATTGCCGTGTCGGGATATTGCCGTCCGTTGACTTCGAAGGTCGGGGGCACCGCATCGCCGTCCGTCGGCACCAATGGCGCCGGCATTGGCATGGTCGGGTAGGCGATTGCAACGATGTTGTGGTGCCGGAACGCTTCCCGGTACTGTGGGCCGAGCGCATCCATGGTGGCCTTCGCCTTTGCCACATCCTCGCGCGAGGGGGGATGGTCGCGCGCATCCTCCTCAAGGAAGCGCACGCGCTTGCTTGGAATTTCGGGGATCGCATCTTTCATCGTCACGGACGGGTGTTCGTGCGCCAGAAAGTCGGCGAGGTCGTTGCGGAAATCCTCGCGCCGGAGCGCCCCCCGCACCGCGATCGCCATTTTGACGAGATCGTCAATGTTCACGTCGACCACCACGGCGCCGGCGCCACGCAGCCGATCGAGAGCCGACTCCATCATCTTTGCTATGTCCTGGTCGAGCGTCTCCCAGAGGGGGCTGCGGGGCACGCCGACGCGCACGCCGCGCAGATCGAGAGGCGAAAGCTCCGGCCCTCGGGTAATGGCGCTGTGCATCAACGCTACATCGGCGACGTTGCGCGCCATTGGCCCTGCAACGTCAAAGATGCGTTCAAGCGGCACAATGCCGTCAACTGGATAAGACTTGTTGTTGGGCGGGTTTGACGGGCGAAGTCCCGCGGTCCCGCAAAAATGGGACGGCATGCGAATGGAGCCGGTGGTATCGCTGCCGATCCCGAGGGGAACGATCCGCGCCGCAAGAGCAGCCGCAGTGCCGCCGCTGGAACCGCCCGGGATGCGCGTGAGGTCGTAAGGGTTTTTGACAAAGCCGAAAGTCGGATTGGCGCTCGTGCTCCCCAGTGCGAGTTCGTGCATGTTGGCCTTGGCAAACAGGATGGCGCCTTGCCTCAAGATCATGTCGACGAGCGGCGCATTTACTTTCGGGCGATAGTCCTTGAGGAATCTCGTTCCCGCGGTGGTGGGGAAGCCGACCGTGTTGATGTTGTCCTTGATGATGACCGGTAGGCCGGCAAGCGGGCCGAGCTGCGCGCCGCGCACGCGGGCGCGGTCGACCTCGCGCGCATCTTCAAGAAGCTTGACCTCGTCGATGTGCGCTACGACGTTGAGGTTGGTGTGGGCCTTGTAGCGTTCGAGCAGCGCCTGGGCATAGCGTTCGGCGGAAAGTTCGCCGCGCCGGATGTAGTCGGCGGCGGCACGCGCCGAGAGCGCCACGATCTCGTTGTTGTTTGCGAGGACAGCGCCGGAGACCCCGCCGGGCGCAACCACGGCGGCGGATGCGCCGGCCGCGACCTTGAGGAGAGTGCGGCGATCCAAATGATGACCGGGCGGAGTCTTCTCGGGGTCATTCATGGTGCCCTCCCAGAGTCGAGACGCACTTCGGCTTCGGTTGTTCTGTCATGTCTTCGCACCTATGATTGAATAACCCGAGCGCACCCGCGATTGTAAAATGCGCAGCCCGCGTCGCTGATACTCTAGATTGGATTTTGATGGGTCGCCCGCCGATGGCACCTCACGTCGCCGTTCAAAAAACGAGACCTCGGCATCTCGCGGCAAGAATACACTTGGCTCGTTCCGTGCGTAAAGGGCATCATGACCGCACTTGGCCTGGTGCTGCCGACTTGCATTGCCGCGGCGGGTTGCCGGCTGAGTGAGGCACACCGGTCGCACCGAAGACTGCCCTTTGTCGGCGGCGTTGGATTACCCCGAAAAAAGGGGGCAGCCCGACCGCCGGCCTGGGCCATCCAAGTCCCCTCAGCGCCCCGACATCGTTCGCCTCAACTCCTCGAACTCGGCCCCGGTTTTATGCAATCTCGCCGCGGAGGCATCCGGGAAACGCGAGAACGCGGTTACCTGTACGTTCCGCGGCACGAAAGACGCGCACCGGGAGCTCCCAAGGCCGCCGCTTAATTTTGTCGCCGCCTATGTGGGCGGCGGCGGTGCAGCTAATCGAGAGCCAGAGGAAAGCCCGTACGGCGCTCGCCGCTCTGGTAGCCGTTGAGGCGGAACGCGCTCAGCTGGTTGCAGGCTTGCCTCAACTGATAATCGTCGCTTTTGAAGATAAGCTCCGACGGCGCCGATGCGGCCGCGTCCGTCGGGTTCAACATGACATTCGGATGCTAATCGAGTGGGCGGTTTCAGGTCGCGTAGACGTTCCACGACGGGTAACTCGTTTTTTTCCGCTGGCGTCGAGCGTATTCCAACATCATCGAGTCACCGCGGCGCAAGCCGTTGCTTGCAAAAACGCAGCAGCTGCCGAGACCGAACGTGATGTTTTGCTGAGTCGAGTCGGCTTGGTCGAAGCGGCGACGTTGACGGGGCCAGGCACACTATCGGAAATCTGGACTGGGTATCCCCGGTTGCCATGTGCCTCATCGACCGCCGGTGAAAAACCGGCCGTCCGAAAAGTCTGCAACTTTTCAAGATCATGCCTCTAAGGTTGAAGCAGCGGGCGTAGCTCGCGAACGTCAGGCACGCGTTCAAGAGCAAAGATCCTCTCAATGAGCTTGGTGCATGTCTCGGCACCTAGTACTGGCGTCACCAAATCCCGGGCCTTTGCTACGACCTCGTCTCGGTTCATCGGATTCTCGGGAGTGCCGCGCACGGTGTCGTTTTGCTCCTGTAGCTTTGTTCCGTCGGTAAGCGTGACCTCGATGACGGCAACGCGTTTCGGCAGCAAGCGCTCCAGTTCCTCCTCGGCGATCACGGCCACCTTGGCGCGCTCGCGCAGGATCGCTGGATCCTGCATGCGAGCCTTGTCGTGTGCTGCCCGGAAGGAGACTGTTCGATCGAGCAGCATCACCGCGACGAGGTACTGGAGGCAGAGGTCAGGACTCTCGCTGTTATCGACCTTGGGCGCCGCGCTTGTTGAAAGCCGCACGATGATCCGCCTGACTTCCTCGGCCGCGAATGAGCGTTGCCGCCGAAGGTTGACCAACGCATCGAGGGGCGACTGGATCGGTCCCCCGGTGCTCCATTTCTTGATGATGGTGTCTGTCACCTCATAGCGCTCGCCGAGCTGGTCGATCAAACCAGACGGATCAGCTTGTGGTGCGTACGAGTAAAAGAAGTTCTCGAGACCGGAAAACACGTCGCTCACGCCCGTAAAGCCCGATTTGACCAGCAGCGCTGCGGTGACGCCGTTGCGGGCTCCCATCGACCCGAACATGAAGGCCTTCTCCATGTGCTCGGGATCGCGTTGCCAGACTGCGAAGCCGGCCCCGGCTTGCTGCGCCGTATAGTCGAGCAGCCAGCGCATTTGCTCAGCGTTTAGTTTCGCGACGCACCCGCCGGCCGCCGCCGCGCCGAAGGTGCCAACCACATTATGGGTATCCTTCAGTACTGTGCGGCCCAGCACCGTTTTCATGGCGCGCATTCCGATGTCGTACCCGAGCGTGACGGCGCGCAGGAACTGCATGCCGTCGATGCCAAATGTCTCCCCGAGGGCGAGCGCGGCCGGCACGACGGCGCACCCTGGATGCGCGCCGCCCGCGCTATAGTTGTCATCAGTCTCGTCGGACTGAGCCAGTGCTCCGTTGACGATAGCGGCCTCGATCGGTCCAGCGAGCGCGCTTGAGGAAACAATCGTCGCGATTTTTTCGCCACCAAAAGCATGCGCGAACCGCAAGGCTTGACGCCCCGGCGGCAACTCAGACCCCGAAACCATGGCGGCCAGAGTGTCCAGCACGTGATCTTTCGTCTCTTCCACAACGCGAGCCGGGATGGCACGGCCGATCGCCTCGCTCATGTAGGTACTGAGCTTGCGCATCACTGGGCTGATCGGTTCGGCTGCCGCCCCGGCCCTGCGCGGAAACGCAACGCCGGCGGCCAATCCTATTCCGCTGTAAAGGAGGGAGCGGCGCGTCACACGGGCACCACTCCGGCTCAATAGATGTCCTTGACGGGGTGGAGTCCTCATGATGTGCGCCTCCGCGAATTTGGCCAAGTTTCGGCGAGGTTGTATCATGACATCACTCGCCAAGGGAGAGCTGTCCTGGGCGTGCAGGGGTTGAAGCTGTCCATTTGATGCGAGCGATGACATCGTCGATGCGATCGATGTCGATGGGGGATCATCGGCACCCGTCCCTCAGACCGTCGGGCGCTCTCGCATCAGCTTGCTCAGTGGCGCTGATATGACAACGAGTTTGAAATACAACTGGTCTGATACGAGAATGCCCGGTGATGCGAATGCTCAACAGGGCGGGGCGCGTCGATCCTGAGTCCCGGTCCATAGATCACGGCTTCCCCGAGCATAGCCGAAAGCCGGGACCCGATGAGCTAAACGTGCGGTGTGGCCGGGGTTGAAGATGCGGCCGGTTGGCTGGGACAGTGCCACCCTCCCGGCCCGCTGACTGCGCGGTTGATGGACAAAAATTAACGAAGTCCGCCTTGATCCGGTCGAGGATTGCTCGTAGTCGCAGCATGGGTCGAGCACGATCCTATCGGGGGCACGATGGTGCAGTTACGCCTGTCTCTCTCGCGTAAGGTTGGCTTCGGCGCAGTCGCACTGACGCTGTTGTCAGCTCCGCCGGCTCATGCACAAAGCACATTCACCTCGATGGGTGGCGCATGGTCCGGAAATGGCAAGGTGCATCTGCGCGGCGGCACGCAGGAACGCATCCGCTGCCGGGCGAGTTACGATCCGTCAAGCGGCGGCCAGAGCTTGAAATTGGAGCTGCGCTGCGCGAGCGATGCCTGGAACTTCGATCTGAGCGGCAGCATCGTTCAAAACGGCATCTCGATTTCAGGCACGTGGTTCGAGAGCGTCAATCGTGTGGGCGGCCGGATCACCGGACAGTACAATGGCGGCTTGATCCAGGCAAGGGCCGAGGGCGATGTCGTCACTGCCCTGCTCACCGTGAAGACAATGGGCGCGCGTCAATCGTTCCTCATGGAGGCACCTGGTGCATGGGCGGAGCAGGTGTCAATCGACCTCCATCGCTGATCTGTCGGCGAGCGTTTGGCCCGCGACGTACCCTTCTTTGCATGCGTACTCACCCGGTCTCGTGCCGCGCGACCACCGCGTTCGCTTCCCGGATAGCGCGGCCTTCATCGCCGGTTCGTTCCAGGCTTTCGTTCGCGACTTTCGCCCATAGCTCTTTCAGAGCCCACGTTGTCGCCTTGTGCGTGTGCCTTTCGGCATCATTTGGAGTCCACGGCATTGATGAGGTCCCGTAAATGGCTGTTCGGACTGTAAATCGTGCGCGAACGCCGTCGTGTCCAGGTCCATTCCCAAAAAGTCATTTCTCCCGAGAGCATTAATCTCCATCACGCAATTATCCATCCCGGCGTGCGCCCGCGCTTTCCAGCGGCTGCAAGCGCTACCCGGCAGCCCTCCAGCCGGAAGCAATCGGAGCACCAAGGAGGAGACGAAATAGCTGAAGCCCGAGATTGAAATTCGGAGTAATCTTTAAAATAAGCGTGGGCTGGGGGGCTCGGAGGTGATGGTGCCGTATGCCCGAGCATCCAAACGATATGTCAGGCAAGAAGCCGCCAGCGCCATCCGTCAAGCGCCGGCCAGGCCGCGCGGCTCTGGAGCAAAAGTCGGGCAACAAGCCCGCGCAGACTGTCCATGGCGAAACCAATGAGGTTGAACGAGGCAGGCGTCCCGCGCCCGCTCCGGTGCGTCGTCGGGGGTAGAATGCGCTGGATTAACTGTCCGCGCCGCCCCGGTGGAGATTTGGAATGGCAAACGACGCGAAGATTGAGACGAAACTCGTCAACCTCTATCAAACTCCGCAGAATCCACCGCCGGAGTGGAACCCCGACCTTCGCAAGGTCTTCCGGGAAGTCTGGCTCGGCAAGTACGCCGGCATCAACCAATTCGGGGTGAACCACGTCGCCCTCCAGCCGGGCTTCGAACCAACGGGTAATCACTGGCACGAGCAGGAGGACGAGTTCATCTACGTACTCTGCGGTGAAGTGACCCTCATCGACAACAATGGCGAACACCTCGTGAGGAAAGGTGATTTCGTTGGCTTCCCCGCCGGCGTCCCCAACGCCCACTGCTTGGCCAACCGGTCGACGGCTCCCGCTACGAACCTGGCCATCGGAGCGCGCCACCGGGGACGCGAAACGGTTCATTACCCGCGAGAGGGTGTCACCCGAACTGTCGAGCGCGACCAAAACGGGATGAGGGTTCCAGGTTCCCTGATCATCCGCGAAGGCGCATCGCCAGCGCCCGGCATCGCCTCTGGCGTTCGAAACGAACGACCGCAATCCACACCCCCCAACAGCGGTTGGGGACGTCCGCTTCTTGGGCCGGACGCTGAGCCCGCTCCTGACGGCGACGCCCGCAGTGGAAGCTCTGGCAGTCAGCAATGCGGGGCGGGAACCGGCGGCGTGCCGAGCGTTTCGACGCGCTGACCGGGCGGCCACTGGCAAACTCGGTCTTGAGGAAAGCGGTTACGCAGGCCTTGGCGATGTCGAGCCCGACCAGGCGGGCGCCGAGGGCGTCGCGGAGACGGGCTCGTTGAGCAGAGCGCAGCGGCAGGCCGGATTGCGATTGACCGCGATGGAGATGCCGATGCCCGAGCCGCGGCATGGCGACTCGCTCCGCGAGCTAGCCGTATTTCAGTTTGATCCAAAGATGAAATTTCGCAGAGTGACCCCTCCGTGAGGGGGCGCGGGTATCGGTGGCTTACTCTGGCGTGGCCGGCGCGCTCCCTCGTGCGTGGCGCGCCAGTTCGAGGTGGCACTGGGCATGTTCTGGCGTACCCCGCTTGAAGTCCAGTTGCTCACACTTTTGGTTATGGGCCATCCATGGCTTTTTGGAATAGTCCGGGCGGCAACTCGCAAGCGCCGAGCTGAGAGCCGCGACCGCGATAATGCTAGTCAGCCGCAGGGCGAACTCCGGGGCCCGGCGACTGCTACGGTGTGCCAGGGTTCCGCCGAAACGGTGTTCGGCCGTTTGCCAAGGGCTGCCGCGGCTATTGAGTGAGTGCTTTACGTGTGGTTGCTCGCAACGCTCGATCGCTGGTGCGGTCTTAGGCCCCCGGGTCGATGCTTGCCGCATATCGGAACCGGCGAGATGAGATGGAATACAAGATCGTCAGCAAAGCTGTCCGGTGGGCGAGGTTGAGCCTCGACGAGGTCGCCAGGTTGGCCGCCAGGTTGATGGTGATACGGTGATGACCCGCCGTAAAATCATCACCGACGATTTCGAGCGCAAATGCCCCATCACGTGGCGCTTGCGGCCGAAAGCGGGGCGCCGAGAACAGCGAGGTCATATTTTGTGCTGCCGGTGTCCTATCGGCGACGCCGCTCACCTACTCCCTGCGCCGCGATCACGGCGATGTCGTTGTGCTTCTCCAAGTCTGAAGGCACGGAGGCTTTTGACCCAGCCGTTGGGGGCGTAGCCCGCCGGGTCGAGTCGCTGGGCAGGCCTGTCAAGCTGCGCACGCGGCGAAAGTAAGCGTGGCGACTGGAAGGTCGCCCTTGATTGCCGCTGAGTTGCTGAGGAATTAGCCGTCAACGCGCCGACGACGGCTGGGAGGGCCGCGGTGTGGACCTGGCGGCTGGCGCTGGGGCCGGCCGCGGCGGAGGCTCTGAAATCTTGTCAAAGAGAGCCTGCTCAGTCTTCTGCAGATTGGTAATGTCGCGCCTCACCTGTTCGAGGCCACTGGAGAGTTCGTCGACGCTTTGACGAACCGCCGCGAGACCAGATGATATCGCTTGGAGCTGCCGTTCCAGAGTCGGGGAAAGAGCAACGAGAGCGGGAGCGGCCTGCGGAACGGAGACGACCTGTCTCGAGGATTGCCAAACCAAGACACCCGCGACACCAATGCACAACATGATCAGAAATGCGATCGCGAGCGATATTGGTTTGTCGAGCACCGACGACTTGATCATGAGCCCGCTAGTTTTTAGCAGGTTCAGCACGAGCATGCCGTCGTTTAGGGCGATCGTTCCGCCTTTTCGCAGTGCGCGCCTCAGCCGCGCGCGGGTGACTGGCTTGCGGGCGAGCACTGCTGGAGTGCGCTGTTCGGTGGTGGGAGGCTGAATTTCGGTGGGCTTCAGGTTTGGATCTGAGTGAAAACGCATGGTGGAAATTCCTTGGAAACGATCGGTCCCGACGGCGAGCCCGCCGCCTCTGCGCTGCAATCGGACGACGGCGCAGAAGGCTTGGATCGCTTGGTGCACTGTGCCGCGCACCGTACCGTCTTGATCGACGACGTTCGCCATTGCCACTGCGAAGCGCGTCTCGGCCGCTTCAATGAGCTTGACCAGAACCTGCGCCAGCTCTCGCCCCCTTCACGAAGGTCCGGAGCCTTTCGTCGGCAGACTTGGCGTTGTTGTTTCCCGTAACCCTGCTGCGTAGGTTCTGGACGGCCTCAGACTTCGGCACGCCGAACAGGTCGATGCGCGACACAACTGCGATATCGTGCAACTGCTGCTCGTGCCGCTCCCTCGCCGTCGGCCTCGAGCTCAAATTTGCCGACTCCGGCACAGGCTCGAACGGCTTGGCCGCCAGTTGCTCATGCGTGATCGGACGTTTTTTCATATCCCTCCCCCTCTGATCAGTTGGCGGCGGCCGGAAAATCGAACGCGCCGGGTCCGGCGGGGCCGGCCGTCCCGATCTTCCATTACGACCAGTTGGTCTGCGCTTTGCACTGCGTCCATCAAGGCGAGCAGCAACAGGGCGATTTTCATGGCACGCTCTCCAGTCGGAGCGGGTCGAGCGTCAAACACCTCGCTGCCGCGTAAGAACGCGATGGTGAAGCGTGAATTTGAAAGAGTACACGTTACCATCAGCTCCTCCCCCCGACGGCGACGAGCGTGCTGTCGCTTTCCCGCCGGGACGTCGCGCTATTCCGGCATTCGCGGCGCCACTCGGCGATATGCACGAACAACAACGGGAGCGCAGTCTCAACTCAGCGAGGGACCGAATCCGCCTCCCTTAGCCCGGGGCATCGAGGATCGGCGCCATCATGGCGGCGAGCAACACCACTGCCAGCGCGACCGCCATCAGCAGGAGTCCGCGGAACGCAGTCCGCCAATCGCCGTCTTGCCAGTAAAAGCGGTTCGCAGTCGGGATGATGCACGTCGTGATTTCGGCGACGGCCACCTGGCCGTCCATGTGGTGGCCGGGGGTGGCGATGCACGCTGTGGCCAGTGGCCACTATTTGATTTTGTTCAGCTATTCCAATTGGACAGCTCTGACGACCAGAGGCCGTGGCGGGGGCACTGTGCGGATGGTCGCGCCATCGCCGGGGTGGCCGTCTGCTCCGCTTCCGCTGCGTCGCCATCGATGGTGACCGGTGGCGTCCACCCCGTGGCCAGCCATCGTCGGATAGTTGGCCCCTTGTGCGGAAGGCATTGCGGATCGCGCCACATGCGATCACCGACTCGGCGAGGAAAATTGCCGGCGAAGAGGGCGATGTCACACAAGTTGAGGCCGACGCCGCCTAACGTTCTCGCCCCGGCGACCATCCCTAGCCCCTCGGTCGCCGGTAACTCCTGCCCGACAGCACATCTCTGGCCTCCGATGTCGGGCAGGCTTTTTTCACAAATCAGATGAGTCGCGATTAGAGGGCCTTGGTAGGACGAACAGGAACTTCAATGACCAACGATCTAGTCGAGCAACCCAATATTTCGGAGCCGGCGAACCATTTGGCCGCCGTACTTCTCGGTCAGCCGTTCGGAAGCTTCATCGATGGAAGCGCCAGTCTCAAATTCATCCTCGTTCAGCGCGATGTAAACCTCGATCGTCGCCTTGCTGTCGGGCATTGGTGTTTCCTTTCTCGGGTAGATCTCGACTGTCCGTGCCAATGCCGTCGAGGCGGCGCCGGCCAGGGCCAGGAAACCAAAGTCCGCCCGTTAGCTGTTTTTCCGGCGCAATTGTCCGCCCCAAGCCGGCAGAGCGCGCGAACAGGCCGACCGCCGTCGCATAGGCAACCCGACAGCCACGCCGCTCGCTGCGGCCCGGCGGCGAAGTAAGAAAGCAATGGCAAAGATGATCAAGAAGCCGCGACCGTGCGAGAGAGGACGTGGGCCTGTTAAAGACGCTCGTTCGGGAGAAGACAAAAACAACCGTGGTCGCCCGCAACCGAGACCGCCACGAGACAAAAAGCGCGTGCGCTTGGCCCGAAACTGGTCGGGTTATGGCGGAAGGCAAAGGCGTAAAACGCCAGATGAGATTGATTCTTCGCGACAGCCCGCTCTGTTCAGGGACATTCCGCCGTGACCCGGTCCGCAGTCGGGGAGGGTGACAAAGTCGATCGGCAGGCTCGTCAGCGGCTTCGGCTGGAGGCTTCGGGCGGGCGATCGCGAGCGTGTTCGGGGGTTCTCTCGATCGTGGCCATGAAAGAGGGGTGGTCCTGACGGAACCGAGGCATTCTTTGTCGGTTGTCTGCACTTCATACCTCGCCTTGGAGCGCAGATCATAATGAGATAGAGGCGGCTCTATGCTGCTTTATTGGCGGGTGGAGATAAGGAAGAGGTAGAGCCATGACATACACACTTGTTATAATCGTAATGAGCCTAAACGGCACCGTGCCTGCAATAACAACTATTCCAGGTTTTACGGATCAGGAGGCTTGTGTTAACGGAGGTAAGACCCTATCAAATGCTGTCGCTTCGCAGGGTGTGTCTGACTATGGAAAAGTTATTACGTCCTGCGTCGAGGTAAAATAAGGGAACAAGTAGTCGTGGCAAGACGCGGCACGGCAGCGTTTCGCCAACCAGGTGAATCCAAGGAGGACAATCAAGGAGTGAGCCATTTCGTTTTTACTAACAAAGCGATGTGTTTTGTGGCGCTGACAGGGCCTTGTTTTCGACCAGCTACGGCGAATGCAGAAGTCCGCAGCGTCGCTGTCGGATACGGCTCATATTGCTCGTGGAGTATAATGGCGCGCTCGTCTTCCTCTCACAGGAGGTCCACGACCATCGTAGAATTTGTCGATGTTTTGAAAGATTGCAAAATGACTATCATGGTCAGGAACATTGATGATAATTAGTTATTTATAACTGGTCACGGCTATATCTCGTAGCAACATCCCACTGCAGCCTCAGCACACGCAGGGTCATCCTTGATCAGATAGAGGGCGTCGCGTCATTTGTTCGTCCAATCGGAATAGCTGACAGTTGGAGTCTCACATCACGTCAAGACTTAGCAGCGCTCGGCGGGCCGGTCAGGAAGAGTCATGTTCTGGCGCTGCCGGCCACCGATCGACTTCGGCTTGAGTGCGTTGATACCGCCCGCGTCATACCCATGTGAGCGCGGTTCACACTGCTCAGTCGAAACACCGATCGCTTCGGCGATCGCGGACTGGATCCAGCGCTCTCGCGGAGCAACACTGTGCTATCCCAGCCTCCGCCACGCATCACCGCGCCAGTGGAAAAGGCCGGCGCGTCGCCCTGTGGCCCAACGGTGTTGGTGGAGACTTTCGGGGGGCAACCGTTGACACCAGAAGCTTCAGTTATCTGGAGATCTAGGTAACTTCTGCCCCTGGGGAGCAGTTTGATATCGATCCCCTCGCGCGTCGCTTGCCAAGGCAGGCCAAGCAGCGACTTCGCCAGCTTGGAAAGCCGGACCCTTGGGTGTGCCGACGTTATGAGACAGGCGGATCGGCCTGGCGCATCGAGCGCGTCGGTCGGAATGCCGCGATCCATCACCAGATGCACTCCGCCTTGCCGTACTGGGCTTCGATCTTGCGCAAAGGCGTCCCGCAGGGTCGTGCAGTCCGCCGTGTTCGCGGGCAGCACCTGATAGGCAAGCGGCAAACCCTCGGGCGTCACGATCAGTGCAATCAACGCCCGGACGCAGTCGCTGCGCTTGTCGCGGCTATAGCCAAAGCGGCGTTTGTCAGTCTCATCATCCGGCGGCGGCGACTCAAAATAGGTGCCGGTCAAATCACAAAATCACTGAGCAGCGCCTCGAAACCGGCTCCGAACAGATTCTGCCGCGCTGACGCAGATGGCATTGGCTCACCCTTGCACTGCTCATTCATTTCCGGAAGGTGGCGAGCCTGTCGATCTTTCTTAAAGATCAGCCGCCTCCAGCGTATGCCGATGTCCGAATCAGGCAAGACCAAACGCGGGAAGCTTGGAGTGCGCCCGACAATCTAGAGGCATGATCAAATCCGAACCATCCAAATCGTATGAGGGCGATCCTCCGGTTGTGCCATTGAGCGAGAAGGTTCAACGCGTGGCGAGCCAGCCCCAGATCAGAGCAAGATGCCGCCGCTGTGATCCCGGGTGACGCAGAACAGAATGAGAACATCCGGGGGTAGAAGTCCTCCGGGCAGTTAAAGATGACCTCGCGCGAAAGACGTAGGGCGGCTCGCCGACGGACCCTGTTCGCGCCAAAATATATCGAGAACAAGCTCTGAGTTTCTTTCCCCATAGCCAGGAAGCGGCTGCGTGCGGTCTTGGTAAGCTTGAGGGAACCAACCCCGCGCTCGGTAATTATCCAGCGGATAAAGTTCGTCTGCTCGACGGTGCCGGAGTCCCGCTATCGTGCATCGGTAATCTAGCGACCGGCGATGAGACTGAGCGAGGCCGTCGCGGGGTAATCGCCTTGCGAGGCCTCGGCGGTACCTACGCTTAAGGCGACGCCTGGATTTGCCAAGCTATCGAGCAGGGGCACGATCCATAATCCGAATCCGGCAGATGTTCCCGGCTTAGTCCTCTTTGCGCCAGGCCTAGATACTATGGCCTGAGACCAACGAATGCACATCATGGCGACCCTGCTTTTTACACTGGCGGCCATTGCTGGATTGATCCCGACGCCGGGGCTTTTGACGCTTCGGGACCGATTCCCCAGTTGTCCAGATGACTTATCGAAGTACCAAACTCTCTTTGGCTCGCCGATCCTCGCAGCCAGTCTGACTGGAGGCGCTCTAACGAGTTGGAACCAACGATGATCTCTGCCAAGCAACTCGCGGCCGACCGGAAGGAACAGGATCAGGCGCTATACTCTAAGAGACAGCAGATCGTATCAGCGTTCATTGGCGAGATAAACGGTATCCTGAATGAACTCCATGAGTTCTTGAGACCTGCAATCGAGAACGCGCTTCGCGCTATCGAATCGGGCGGAGAAGAAGTTGACGCCGAGGTAGTTCGCATTGGCAGACACCTTGGGAGATTATTCGACAACAGTCCCATCAGAGTCAGACTATTGCCTAAGCCGATTTCTGGAGAGGTGATGCGATTTTATTATCTCGTCGAAGAGACGAAAAACGACCTGGACTGGTATTTTCGCGCGATCGATATATATTTTAATCACAAAGTACGAATAATGAAGCCAATGCAGCTGACCAGGTTGCTTAAACAGATTCTCACTAAACTAAATTCGTCCGAGAACTTAGGGCGAAGTCTCCTCGCAGAGCTGAACAGGATCCGAGACACCGAAACCGACCAACCTCAGACACCATGGCATCGAGTAAGGAATAACTGCGGAAGCTGGTGTCACAAGCTGGTATCAAAAGCTCGCGAAAGTTGCTCGGCCGCGGCTGCACTAGACTTGGCCACGAGGGCGCGATCGTGGCTCAGCCAGCTAATCTCCCGCGCGGCTAAATCACGCCTGGCCATGCGCGTGCGGTGGTGGCTCCGCAGGCTAATCCGGTTCGGCCGCGCAGCTAGATTACGCCTGGCCATGCGCGCACGATCGTGGCTCCGCAGGCTAGTCCGGTTCGGCCGCGCCGCTAAATTGCGCCTGGCCATGCGCGCACGATCGTGGCTCAGCAGGCTAATCCCGTTCGGCCGCGCGGCTAAGCTACACGTGGCCATGCGCGCACGATCGTGGCTCAGCAGGCTAATCCCGTTCAGCCGCGCGGCTAAGCTACACGTGGCCATGCCTGCACGATCGTGGCTCAGCAGGCTAATCCCGTTCGCCCGCGCAGCTAAACTACACGTGGCCTTGCGCGCACGGTCGGAGCTCAACAGGCTAATACCTTTCGGCCGCACAGCTAAACTGCGCTTGGCCTTGCGCGCACGGTCGTGCCTGAGCTTGCTCATCCCGTTCGCCCGCGCCGCTAAACTACGCTTGGCCTGGCGCGCACAGTCGGGGATCAGCAAGCACACGATCCAAGGGCCTCCTGCCCTTGGTCCGGCAAATCAAAAGGAAGGTATGATGGCCCAGCGTGAGAATGCGGCGCCGCTGGCACAGGAACCTAGGCGCGAACGGTCGGAGCTTCCGGCGCGTGATCCCCCTACTCACCAAGTCGTGCGCGCGCGGTCGCGGCTAGTGTCGTTCGCCTTCGTCCGCTTCCTAAGCATTTTTATTGCGGGTGTTGTTGCCACCCTGGCTTGGCAGTCCTGGGGCGGGGCGGCCCTGACGGCGATCGACGGTGTGGCCAAAGAAGCGATCTGTCCGCGGAGCGCCAATTCCCGGGAGAATCCTGGGATGACCTCCGCACCCTCGCCATCGCCGGCCAAGCCCATGCTGCCGACGCGAACACCACCGGTTCATTGAGATTGAACGGGTCCGAGGGGTTCTGATTTCTTGGACGTTTTTACAAACCTTTTCCGAGGCTCAGAAAACCGATCGGGGTCACATCGTCCCGCAGACCACCTAACGCATGACGCGGTCGCAATGGTTGCGAGAACTTATCGGACCATCACCGCCTGCTGCTGCGGATATTGGTTGGCCTGCAAAGGTGAGGGCACGCAGAGATCACAGGCCGCAATCGACAGTGGTCGATGCTCTTGTCGGCTCTGCTGTCCTGCAAAAACGCAGCCCGTTGCACCAAGTCAATTTCAGCCCGCCGCACTTCCAGGGGTTCGCTTGTGTACCATCTTGGCAGACCCCCGCTTCGTGCGGCTGCATAGAAATACCCCCGCCGGCATGCCGGGGTGAGCCCGCCACGAATCAGGTTACTCCTCCACAATGAGCCGTCCCATTGTTTCATCGACAATATTGAAATCGTTGAAATCGCTGTGTGTCGCGATAGGGCGACCTGTACAGCCGGGGGATCAACAACGGTATATCGACGCTGATCCGGCGCACCAGGCGAAGCTCCAAGGGTCGAACATGAGTGTGCCGAGGTCGCTCGCAGCGGCAACAAGCTGCGCGACGGCGATCATGTGCTCGCTGGACACGGATTGCCCATCACGGTGGAAATGGACATCTGCGCGCGCGCAGCCTTGACCATCGCCGGCCTGCCCGCCGAGCCAACAGCAGATGGTTGCCAGCGCTGACGCAAATCGCGTGATGCGGCGCGGCGGAAGCAGCACGCTGCCCGATGTGCAGGGCTAGTCATGCACGCCCATGTGCCGGCAAGCGCTACAAGTCCGCGTCTGCCGCAACGCCGGCCCCGATCAGCAGGCGATGTTTCGCTAGTCACGGATGTCCTGCAGGAACCACTCGGTCGGAATTTCGCGGCCCAGGCCGCTCTTTACCGCCTGGCCATAGACCCAGCCGCCCACCGCGGAGAACTGCAGCCCCTGATTGCCGACGTTGCGATAAAACGTGATCTGATCCCGGCTGGTGCGGCCGTTGCATTTGCCCGAAACGAGATCAGCAAAATCCGGCTGCCCCGCCCCTTCGCCGCGATCGGAAAATTCGGTGCTGTCGCCGCCGAAGCCAGGCTGCGGATTGGTCCGGGGGATCCGTTTCATCTCTTCGATGGTGCCGCCGATAAAAGCCGCCGGCGAAAGGCCGCGCTCGGCCTGGAACCGCTCGCTTTGTTTCATCTGCAGGCCCGCAGTCCCTTGGCGCACCACGACATCGAACCGGTTCATGACGGCATCGGGCATTTCGCGACGGCCCAGATTGGTCACATGCATGCCTTTCTCGATCCAGTCGGCATCATAGACCGGCTGCATGCTGTCCGTGCATGAGGACAGAATGTCGGCGCCCCGGACGGCTTCGCGCGGGTCCTCGACCGCGCGCACCTCGATGTTAAGCCGTCGCGACATTTCGTGCGCGAACGCTTCGCGATTCGCCGGCGTCGGGCTGTAGACTTTGCACACCCGTATGTCGCGGACACACTTAAAAGCCTCCAGAAATGTGCGCGCCATGCCGCCCGACCCAAGCATGCCGACCACATGGGCGTCCGCGCGCGCAAGATATTTCGCACCCAAGCCGGCGCCGCCGCCGACTCGCATGTGCTGCAGCACGCCATCATTGATGAAGGCGAGCGGCTCGGCATTGCAGGTCGATACAAGAAAAATGATGCCGCAATAGGTACCCGGCTGGCGGCAGTATTTGTCCTCCGTCCAGTTGCCGTTCGCATCCCTCGGCCAGGTTACGATGTCCGATTTCATGCGAATTGCGAAATAGCCGTCATTGGCTCCTTCCATGCTGCCCCAACGGAAATAGCCGTCTTCGCGATTGCACGGAAAATACATATCGACGCGGGGGCGGTGCATCGCGCCGCCGCTCAGCAGTTTGGCGAACGCTTCTTCTTGGACGCGAATGCAGTCTTCCATCGTCAGCAATTTGGATACCAGCGCGTTATCGATGATCAGCATGTCGTCGGTTCCATCCGTGGCCGAGCCTGTTATTCGGTTCTCGTCGCATTTTACCGGCTTGCACCCAAATCGGTCGCTCGATTGGGACCGGTCGTAAGTCTTCATGCGGGATCGGCAATGCAGGCGACGTGCCCCGGCCCATTCGCTTGCCTTCGAGGAGACCATCGCGCAATGTGAGGTCGGCGGGGCCGGCTGTAAGCGGCATGGAACGTGAACCGCTCCTCATCGGTGCGACAGGGGAAGCTTCTATTGATATTTCGCCGAGATTGTGAATCTTGTTTCAGGCGATGACAATATTCCCGATGGCAGCGAACAGTCCCTGGCGCTCGTGCTTCACCGAATCCCTCCGAATCGTAACGATCACACCCGTGCGCCGTGGCGTCTCGTTATGGCTCTCGCGCCGGCCCTCTTTGACCCAGCCTTCACCGAGCGTGCTGTTCGAACGCATCACTGTCACGATGTGTTGTCCGGGCCCGATCCAGGCGCCCTGCAACACCGGCATGTTGGCGGTCCTTCATACGGATCACGTCGGCGCCACCCATGACCTCACGCGGCGTATCTATCGCAATGGATTCGGCGTACCCCGGGGATGATCTTAGTGGTGGCGACGAGCCCGCGATGGCAACTCGCCTCCCCAGAAAAGCCCCGCCGGCTGACGGCGGGGCAAGTCATGGGAACGTATTGTGTCCCAATCAAAGGATAAAGGACATTCCCCGCGTAAATGAGCCGTTCCTCAATCACTGTTGCGCACCTAACTCAAGCCTGATCTGTCCACCGAAAAACGGCAGTGGGGACGGCGGCGACTTCCGTAGACGTGAAGTCGCGGGCGCATTAAACGCGGTGTAGACGATGGCGAGCGGCGGCTGCTTGAGACTGCGCACCCCCGAGAACGCCCAACCCGATCTGAAGTGCGGCTTCCAGCAAGCGAGCCGGGTCACGCTCCCCTCGTCTCGCCGCTGCAATAATTCGTGTAGCAAGGCATGCCCGCACCACGTCCGGCTCGCCGGTGTCTCGAAGCTCTTCGAAGGCGGCCACTTCGCCCATCTCGGTAATTGCATCGCGTCCGAACGCCCCAGGAGCAGCATCGAAATCAGTCCTTTGGGATTTCGCAAGAGCGGGAGCCTCCACCCGGAATGGACCGCAAAAAACCAGACGTTGCCGTTCGGCTCGGGCGGTCGTTGCAAGACCTCGCCGGTTTCTGTCGGACATCCACACTCTCAAGATCGACCTCTATCAACAGGGGCTCGATACGACGACGCCGTCCACCGAAGCGATGTTTCAGATGACAGGAGCCGTTCGTGCCGGTCTTCGCCGTGCCAAGGAGACTGGCACCAAGAGCGGCAAGCCGATCGGGCGTCCCACGATCGACCATGAGCTTGAGGACGGAATCCGGCGTTGCTCTGCCGGTGCAGCGGATTGCCGCCTCGTTGCTTTTTTTTTCGGCGGCGATGCCGACCCAGCTGCGGCGTGAAGCGGAGATAGGAGGAAAAGGTCAACCGCGCCGCCGCCAATTTTTTGCGCGGAATGGCCAGGGCCACTGATGTAGTCCCGGAGATGACCAAAGCCGCACCCGGTCGGTGTCAGCGTATCTCAGAAGATTCACAACACCGTCCGGTACACCGAGTTAGCGCCGAATCAGTTCCAGGAGTTCTGGCGCGACCGAGCAGTTGCCATGGACCCCGTCACCCTGATTGTCGCTCGACGCCGAGTTTGCCCGCTGCCGCCGCGCTGTCGAGCTATTGCTTGACTTATGACGCGGGGCCGCTGCCCGTTCACTCGCATAAAGACTTAACGGCGTCCGGCTGGACGGCTTGCAGGAGGCCCTCCCACCGCCCCAGGCTTCATGCATCGTTCTGGCGTCGGTTGCGGTGCTCGAGGGCGAGTTCAGCGAGCAGCACGTACGGCCACGGTGGGCATCAGCGCGACGGAATAAGCCGACACCCGTGCCTGAAAGAAACGTCCACAGACCAGCCGGAGAACGGCTAACGGCGCAGGCCTGGGCGATAACTGAGTGGTCGACCGTGTCAGCGCCAAGGTGGGCGCGGGAACCGCCGACGCGACTCGGCCAGTGGCGGTCCATGGTGTGTTTAAACGCGGCGGCTGCCTCCCCGCTGAAAAGGCCGCCGCGGGTCACCCGAGGCGGCCTCATGCGCCGAATCGTTCACTTGTTTTCTGTGTCTGGCGCTTTTTGTGTCTTTTGTTTGTGAGTCTTCTGGCGTTTATAGAACCGCCCTTGCAGCTGGCGATCGGTCCCAAACCTTTGATCCGATGGCACTGGCTGGGACTGTGCGGTCGAAGTGGAAGTCTGATCTTGCTTCTTCGTCTGTGCGAGCGCGGTATCGGCCATGCTGAAAGTCACGATCCCGGCGATCGCAAGTGCCATTCCGGTGAACACTGGTCTCACAATGCGCATAAACATTCCTCCAATTTTCATTAACAGAGCCGAATATAATGCAGCGACAACCGGAAGTAAGGGGTAAGATGTCAGCGACCATCGGATATTTTGGATGAACAACTATTCATTCTAGTCTGTGAGTGCAGCTGATTTGAGCTCTGATGCTTGTCGAACATGAGTCACTCCGCGGCACGCTCCCGCCTGGCGAAGATTTCTTCCCACGTTGCATCGAGACCCATCGGCCTGCCCCATATCAAAATCGACTTTGCTCCGCCTGTCGTCGAATCGGGCTTCGCCGAAGCGGGCGGTGGTGCATATTCGGTTGCACTTTGAGTCTCTCGGGAAGGAAGCGGGGGTGGGACCGTTACACTCAGGGGCTCGATCTCACGAGAGGCATCTCTCGAATCGTCGGCACGTGCGCGTTCGGTAAGGGGCGTGGCGTCTCGCGATCGCGGACGGGGGAGGGGAGCTTCTTGCGCACTCACAGGCCCGATCTGACGCGCGTCATCTGTCGAATCGTCGGCGTGTATCACCTTGGTTTCGGCTGACGAGGCAAACCAGCATTTCTCGCCCACGTGTCCCGGCAGTCGCCGCGTCCAAACCGCATGAGATCCCTGGTGCGCGGCCAAGACGGATTCCGCCGATGAGAGGCATTCGGCATCGGCAGATGACGCAATGGCGATGAAAACGGTGAGGATGAGGGCAACTCGCTGGGGCACTCGCATGGTTCTACTCACAGGGACCGAAACGCTCACACAGTCTTCCGAGCACCGAGCATATCGCGGGTTTCAAGTATCGGCGATGAAAATCCGTCGCACCGGGCCTCGGGTGCGGCTGGCTGGCTCGTGTGGCGGGTGACGGATGCGTCGTCGTCGATAATCGCCCGCCAGGCGGCGCCATCGAGGTCATCATACGGCCTCTGTCTTCAGCGACCACAAAAAGGCGCTCATCGGCCGCATTTTCTGAACGAAAGTTATTACTTGTGAACGTCTAATTTTAACATTGAGATTCCATGGCTTGCTTTGTGCGAAAGATATGAACGAAAGTCGAGTTATGGCGATGACCGTTGATGGTACGCAAGGGTCAGCACCGACGGTGAGACCCTCGCGGCTCAAGATTGCGGCCGGCTGCGCAGGTCTACGCGAGAAGGTCTCCGCGGTCGTGACCGACCGCAAGGCGTCGTGACGCACCTTGACAGGCTTCAGGCCGACCCATGGGCCGATACTACAGCGCCGCATGGCCGGCTGATGCTGACGATCCTTCGCCAAGGCGAATGGTATCCATATGGGGGGACCGTTGAAGCTGACGCCACGTCAGTGGCAGGAGGCGTCGAGGCGATGCGTCAATGTTTGGCGAACCTCTCGGGCCGACCGAGCTTTGCGCTAGGACTGATGGCTCACCGCCGAAAAGCGGCAATCAGGTGGCTCACTTTTGCGGTGCCGGCTTGTTGGAATTGATGAACGAGTTGCTGCTGCTCGCGGTCGGCGTGAGTGACCCGCTCGTGCTGGCGCAGATGCTCAATCCAGGACTCAAGTTTGAACGTTTCGAGAAAACGGCCTTCCTGCGACAGATCCTCGAAGACCTCCCACTCGAAAGCTCCGTCCCGCCGCCGCTCGCTTCCTAGTCTTTCAAGCGCCTCCAGAAACTGACCGCGATCGTCCGATCTGACTTGATATTCCACGGTCACCAAGACCGGCCCTCGATCGGCATCGACATCGCCTGACAGGACAGGAGCCGGCCAGTGCATGGACGGCGTGAGGTCGAGTGCCGCTCCGGTCTGGAGCTTCCAGCGCCACAGCAGGGGGATTGCAATCAAAGCTCCGAGGCCCGCGAGAATATGAGCCGCCGGCAGCCCGCCGAGTGCAGCGACCTTGCCCCAGATCGCGCTTCCGACGGATAGGGAACCGAACATCACGGTGCCGAAAATCGACAATCCGCGGCCCCGCACCCATCCGGGCAGCGCAACCTGAGCCGAAACATTTATGGTTGCCAGCACCATGATCCAGGAGATGCCGGCGATGACGCTTCCGACAACGGCAATCGTCCAGTGTCGCGCCAACGCAAACAGCAAAAGTGCAATGACCGTCCCCGCGGTTCCCAACGCCACCATCCGGTCGGCTCCGAGATCTCGCCTGAGCCGCGGCAGACCGAAGGCGCCTGCGACAGCTCCTGCTCCGATGGCTCCCAGCAGAATACCGTAGAGTTCGGGGCCGCCGGCTACCTGATCGCGCGCGACGAGCGGCAGCAGTGCCCAATACGCGCTCGCGAACAAGAAGAAGCCGCCGGCGCGGATGAGCGTAGCCTGAAGATGGGGATTGTGCAGGGCGTGCCGCAAGCCGGCGCTGATCGCGCGATGAAATTGCTCAGGGGGAAGGCGGCCCTGCGCGCCATCCTCCCGCGGTCGCCACCAAATGAGCGCTGCGATCACGGCGATCGTGGTCAGCGCGTTCGCCCAGAAAGGGGCCGCAATACCCCAAGCAGAGATGATGATGCCGGCGACCGCCGGGCCAAGGGCGCGGCTGACATTGAGGCCGACGCTGTTAAGGGCAACGGCCGGCTGAAGATGCCGGCGGGGAACCAACAGCGGAACGATTGCTTGCCATGCCGGCATAATGGATGCCGCCGCGGCACCAGCCAAGAAAGTGAAAGCGAGAAGCAGGGTCGGCGTGACCCAAGATAAGTAGACCACCAGTCCGAAGGCCGCGACCATCGCCGTGACCACGATCTGGACGAAAATGAGAAGCCTGCGTCTATCGACGACGTCGGCGAGGGCGCCCGCAGGTAGCGCGAACAGGAACATGGGAAGCGATGAAGCGACCTGAACGAGCGAGACGGAGAGAGGCGCGGGATCGAGGCTGGTCATCAGCCAACCAGCCGCCGCGCTCTGCATCCATGTACCGACGTTGGAGATGACCGTGGCAAGCCACAGCACCGCGAACGTGCGGTCGCGGAAGGGAGCCAGAGATGATCCTTCTTCGGGAGGCTTTGCCATCGAGTCCTGCCGTGAAGCTAGCCATTGCGGTTGGGCATTTGCACCCTCGGCAGCGACTGCGCGTCGATTGTCAGCTTCGCATCGATCAGTGTGTTCTGCGCCAGGATATACGCCGTCAGCGCATAGACCTCATTGTCGGACAGCGAGCGCGGCTCGGTCCACGGCATCGCCCGGCGAATATAGTCGAACAAGGTCGTCGCGTCTGGCCGCTAGTTAGCGATTGTTGTCGTTTCGTCGATCCTGTTGATCGTCTTGTCTTTCACCAATGCAGAGGCCGCGGGGAGCGCCCTTTGACAGGAAAACCCCGCCCTTGCCCGCGTCGCCATGACAAAGCGCGCACTTGTCGGCGAAGATTGCCGCCCCTTCTGCGGAAGGCCCGCTTCCCGCAGGCAGGCCAGCACCTCAGGTTCAGCGGGCACACGGAACGCCGTCTGTTTGGTCTCGCCGATCCCGACCCGACCCTTCCCGGCATGCTCCCAGGGGAAGACTGTGTGCCCGGCCGACCGGTCTTGTCGCAATAGAGTGATAGTCCCAGGTTCGCCGAAATTGATCGTCCGCTTGACCAGCCGCAGGCCCAGGGTCTGCCTGTAGAAGTCCAGATTTCGCAATGGGTTGCCGCCGATTGCCGTGACGCGGTGAAGGCCCGACATGGGAATGCTCCTGCAAAAGCGAGGCTTCAGAGGCTCTTTGTCGGTGATCTGGAACTAGGAGCAACCAAAGACAATAGGGTAATCAGTGGCATGATTGTCTACGTTTTGGCGACAATCAGTGGCTAAGCGGTGGCGCCATGGAAGCTTTGCCAGCCTCAGGGCTTTAAAGGTCATCGAGCTCGGGAGCTTCTCGCAAGCAGACCCGGCAGTCACGCGGTCGCGCTCCGCCGTCAGCAAATACGCCGCCGACCGAGAGCGATCTTGGGTGGACCCATCCGCCGGGACAGTCCGACTGAATCTGACAGGCGACGCCACGCGGACTTCTCCGCGGAAATGTGCCGATGTCGTTCGGCACCATCAAGCTTGGTCGAGTCGCGCTGACTTTATGGCAATTCATCCTGAATAGCAGATCCAGCTTGTGCCGAGCGACGAACAGGTCGACCCCCTGCAGGAGGGACTCATTTGGACATTGGCGGTGCCGTTGATCAAAATGTCTCCGACCTTGCTGCGCCGTTTGGCAGAGGCATTACTTCTTCGACGAACTGAGTGAAGGTGCGCGCTTTGGTGGTCGGTGTTCGCCCGGCCGGGGACACGGCCCACAGATCAATCCGGGGCAATTGCCAATCCTGCAGTACAACCTCAACCGTCGCATCCGCGATTTCGGGCGCGAACATCCATTCAGAGGTGATCGCGATACCGGCGTTGGCGAGTACAGCCGCACGCACTCCCTCAGCAGCGCTGACGCGAAGCCGCCCCTTCAAGGTGACCGCGATTTCCGCGCCGTCACGTTGAAAGGTCCAGTCCGCACCGCCGCCTTTCTGGGCATAGATCACCGCTTCGTGCGTAGTCAGGTCGCCAGGCACCGTAGGTTGACCGACTCGTGCGAAATAGGTTGACGTTCCGACAACGACCTGACGTCCGCTCGCGATGCGCCGGGCCGTCAGCGTGGAGTCGGCAAGCCGCCCCATCCGCAGGGCGATATCGATCCCCTCTTGAACGAGATCGATATTCCGATCGTCCAGAACGATCTCCATTTCAAGCTCCGGATGCCGCGCCAAGAATTCAGGTATGCGCGGCATCAGGTGAAGGCGTGCGAATGTCACCGCCGCACAGACGCGCAGCCTGCCCGTGAGGCCCCTGGCTGCACCGCGGGCCGCGAGTTCAGCCTCATCCGCCTCCTCAATAGATCGCCGTGCCCGTTCATAGTAGTTAAGTCCCGCCTCGGTCGCCGTCAGGCCGCGTGTCGTACGCACTAACAATTTGACGCCGAGCCGATCCTCAAGTTGCGCCACCAATTTCGACACTGCTGGCTGTCCTACGTTGAGGCGGCGTGCTGCTGCAGAAAACGACCCCGTATCGACTACGAGCACGAACGCCTCCATGGCAGCCAATCGATCCATGTTGTGGCTCCGGCGTTATTTCCGGGAGGAATAAATCCTATTCGTAGGCAGCATCTACCTCGTGGCTGATCGTTTTCCCATCTCTACGTGTGTCAGCCGCAGTAGCGCGCCGCTTTTCCAAGGAGCCGATCTATGAGTCGCTTTGACGACTATTGCGCCAGCTTTCCCAATGCTCGCCTGACTCGTTCGAAAGCAGGCGTGCTGGAAGTAGCGGTTCACACTGATGGCGGCACGCTGATCTTCAATGGATATATCCACGAACAGTTTGTCGACTTGTTCCATGCGATCGGGTCTGACCCCGATAATCGCGTCGTCATCCTGACCGGCAGCGGCGGCGCGTTCATGGAGACCATCAGCCCCGAGGGCTTCGACTTTTTTACGCCGCAAGGCTACGACAAGATTTATCGAGAGGGCCGAAAGGTCCTCATGAACATCCTCGATATCGAAGTGCCGCTGATTGCCGCGGTTAACGGCCCGGCGCGGCTGCACTCCGAATATGTCCTGTTGGCCGACATCGTGCTGGCCACTCCTTCGACGGTTTTTCAGGATAAGCCGCACTTCGAATTTGGCATCGTACCCGGTGATGGCGT
>JASHRR010001268.1 GCA_030037185.1 Xanthobacteraceae bacterium
GCCTCGATAGCGTGAAGCAAGCAGATTACGCGCCGGCTTCTATCCGGGTGGCCAGGGCTCGATCTGTCTGGAAGGCAAGAACTCGATCAAGCTGATCGAAACCGCACCGTGCTGTCGAGGTGAGCTTTAACGTCGGCGTCCTTCGCGGACGACGAGTGATTTCGGTCTGAAAGCTAGGGTCTTCGCTCCTGGTATCCGGCGGTGGGCGACGGCCCTTAGGGGAGGTCAAGGCGATCTGCACGCCTGCATCCTAAACACGCGGTCGGCGCCGCAAAGACCGGTCGCACGGCCAGTGTTGCCGAGCCGGTGTCAGAACGATCCGGACTTTCATAATGGATTCCATTGCTTAGCACTTGAGGAGGCCGCAAGCCTGCTACCGCCGGAGGAGGGTGGCCGGATCGTTCCGCCCTCGACTCGGCTATCCGACGCCCGCCACAATCGCCATGTATCGCCATATTCTTGAGCGAAGCCGCACGGGGGACTAATCCGACGATCTGTTTGCGCCGGCGCGCATAGTCGAATAGCCGACATGAGTCGAATAGCCGACATGACATGCCCCGTTTTCAAACTTTCACGTAGTCGCCAGCGGTCGCCGCAGCAGCCAAAGCGGGCCCAGGCAAGTTGGGGGTGCGCAGCCGTCCGGCCCTGACAGGACCGCCTGCTCGGCCCCGAAGGCGCCGTCTCCGTCGCGGCTACACCGGAAAGACTTAACGCTCGCCGAGCGGCGGCATTTTGCAATCCCGCCTCGCCGCGTTTCGCTCACCAGCGAGCGCCGCGGGCTTTGCGCCGGGCATCGATGGCTGACAGGGCGGTCTTGGTCTTGCCGCCCCGACAAATTCGCTGCTACCGCCAATATCGCTGCCGGGACATTGCGGCAAAGAACTAACGGCGAGAGCACCAGGCCGATACCGCTCGCAATACCAACCAGGATCCAGCACATCTGGCTGCGTCTGTTGCTTTTTTGACCCTCCATGCGGCGATGTCATCGCCGCCCTGTCACCTCGTCGAGGTTGGCGATGTCGTCAGGATATGTGCTTGTCAAGGCCCCGTCAGCTGACACAACGCCTAAGTGGCAAGCAATTCGGCAGCGCTTGCCGCCAACCATTCGCGATGTTCCAACCCCCGCAGGCGATCTGACGTCAGACAGCATCGGCCCGAGTGCGATGACTTTATTGTCGTGGCGAAAGTGTGCCGGTGAGGGGCTGGCGTGCGGTGCCCCCTTCGCATTTTGACGCGGGCGCCGCACATGGACGAACGTTCATGGTGCTGGATAGCCGTCTAGTGCTATCGTTGCAGTGCGCGTGGCTGCCCCCACACGCCGAGCGTGGCCCTTCTGTGCGGCAATGAACAATATCCCGATCCGGTGTTGCAGGGTGTTGCAGGGCGGACACCCCGGTTGCATCCCTCGTCGAAGGTGCCGAGAAGCCGACGGACAGCGCGCCGGAGCAGGCGACCAATAGACGGGATTTCGGCCCCGCCTCGGGGGCTCAAGAAACAAAGGGCTAGGCATAACCTGTGAAAGCGCCTACTAGGGCGGAGGTGGCGTCGAGTTAGTTGCCATCTTCCCACGCCTCGATGTGGGGGCTGTTCACTCGGTTCACGAATTGGTCGTCCAACCTTGTGTGAGTGCTATGACTTTCGGAATCTGGAGACATGCGGATCGGACTGCGGGAACCACGTTCGCGCTTTTCCATTTCGTAATGATCAAGCCCACACATTATGATGACGATGGCTACCCCATCCAATGGTTCCGATCGGCCATTCCCTCCAATACGCTCGCCTGCCTGAACGGTTTGGCGCAAGATGCTTGTCGGCGGAACGTACTCGGGCCAGCCGTCGAAATCCGTCTGTATACCTATGACGAGACCAACCGGCGGGTTCGCCCAGATCGGATCATCCAGCTGATCCGCAAACAAGGGGGCAAAGTGCTGATTGGCTTGGTCGGCGTGCAGTCTAACCAATTTCCCCGCGCGGTTGATCTTGCCCGGCCTTTCCTCTCCGCTGGTTTTCCGGTCTGCATCGGGGGCTTCCATGTCTCCGGCTGCATCGCCATGCTGGAGGACCTGCCTCCGGACCTGCGCCGAGCGCAGGAGATGGGCATCTCTTTATTTGCCGGCGAGGCTGAAGGAGGCCGCTTGGATGAGGTCCTGCGCGATGCCTGGAACAGTCGGCTCAAGCCGGTTTACAATTACATGGACAGGCTTCCCTCGCTCGAGGGCGAGGCGGCACCCTTCCTGCCACGCCAGCATGTGAGGCGGACCTCGGGATCGCTGTCAAGCGTGGATCTTGGCCGCGGCTGTCCATATCAATGCTCATTCTGCACCATCATCAACGTGCAGGGACGTGTAAGCCGCTTCCGCTCGCCCGACGATCTCGAACGAATCATCCGCGAGAATTACGCCCAAGACATCAAGCGGTTCTTTATCACCGACGATAATTTTGCCCGCAACCGCGAATGGGAGGCGCTATTCGACCGCCTGATCCAAATGCGCAAAGGTGATTTCCCGGGGATCGGCTTCACGATCCAGGTTGACACGCTTTGCCATAGGATTCCGAACTTCATCGAGAAGGCGGCCGAGGCTGGCGTTCGCCGGGTGTTCATCGGATTGGAGAACATCAATCCGGACAATCTTATCGGCGCTAAGAAACACCAAAACAAAATCACCGAGTACCGCAAGATGCTTCAGAAATGGCGCAGCCACGGTGCTATCACCTACGCTGGCTACATTCTGGGTTTCCCTGGCGACAGCAAGGAAACCATCCTGCGCGACATCGAGATCATCAAGCGCGAGCTGCCGCTCGACATTTTGGAGTTTTTCATCCTTACGCCGCTGCCGGGCTCGGAAGACCACAAGATTTTTTGGCAAAAAGGGGTGTGGATGGACCCGGACATGAACAAATATGATCTAAACCATCGTGTCTGGCACCATTCCAAGATGGCAGATGTGGAGTGGGAGGATGCGTACAAAGCGGCGTGGGCTGCCTTTTATACGCCAGAGCATGTGCGCGTGATCTTGCGCCGTTCCGCCGCCTGCCGGATGGGACGCCCGGGCACCACCTTATCGACCATCCTGTGGTTCTATCTCACGATGAAGTTCGAGGGCGTGCATCCCTTGGAGGGCGGCGCATTGCGATTGAAATTCAGACGCGACCGCCGGCACGCGTTACCGCGCGAGAATCCACTGCTGTTCTATCCGCGCTATGTCGGCGAGACCTTATTCAAGGCGTGGAATTATTGGTTAGTATACCGCCGCTTTAAATCCATGCTCGACGATGCGCTGGCGGCACCGGACCGCTGGACCTATGGTGACCTCGCAATTACGCCGCCGGGGGCAGACGAGTTTGAGACGCTCGATCTTTACCAAGCCACCAGTGGCGGCGCGGCGGCGCTCGCCCGTATGCGCCGCGACGAGGCGATTCGTTCAGGCTCCCGCCGCGCGGCGCAATTAGAGCCGCCTGACGCGGTGGACTGACTTTCCCTTGGCCGACCGCATCGCTCTGCCGAAATGCCACCTTCACCAGGCTTAGCAAGCGAGATCGATTCCTCGTCGGGTATCTTTGCCGAGGACAGACGACACAATTGCGCTCCGTTTCGCAGGTTGTTCGCCCGCCGTTTTCACCTCCTCTTTGGCGTGCGGATGCATGCCGGCCAATAGCGCAGTGCCGGCAAAACCTCCACCAGCGGCAAGCCGAACTATTACGACGTTGCCTCGCGCAGCGTGATGCGTTTCGCCACCGTTGCGTTGATCTTTTCAAATGCGGTGATTTGGCTGAGATGTTCGCTCACGCCGCACCTGGCAGCGAGCGATGAGGGTTGGCGGTTGGTGGCCGCGTGCCCTCACAAGGTTGTCGGGTTCATTCTTCTCCTGCGGTTTTTGCACGATACTCGCGCGGGCGTGCCCATCGGTCGTGCGCTGCCTTTGCCATGCTTGGAGCGACAACTGGCGGTAACGACGCAACAGAAGCTTTGAACGGACCTGGTTCTGGCGACCGGAAGGATTCCGGCCCGTCACGCCGGGGCAGCTACGACGACACCCGGCCAATCGCGAGCCGACCCCTATCAGCCCTACCTATCGCTGGCGAGCAGCGATCGGATCTGCTTGACGGCAAGATCAACTTTCAAGTCCAGGTAGATCTTGCCAAGTTCTGCCGAAGCAAATTGCGGACTTCCTTGAACCCCCGTTTTTGTATCCGCCAAGGCAATCTTGTCCTTGCGCACCCATTCCCCATGCGTTTCCAGGTAGAGTAGCGACGACGTATCCGGAATTCCTGCATGGTCTTCGGTGGTCGGCAGCCCGCGTTTGGCGAGAATTTCGCGCATCTGTATTCTTGATTTGGCATACAGGTCGCCGATGAACAAGACGCGCGCTCCATCCGGACGGGCCTGCGCATCAAGTTCCTTCGCGGCCAAGGCAAGTTCATCCTGGCCGCCGCCATGATCGCCCATTAGCGCGACCACTTTGAATCCAGCTGTCAAAGCGCTCTGCGCGACACCACGCACCACTCCGAAGAACACCTCCGCAGGCAGCGAAACCGATCCGGGAAAACGCATGTGCCCGGTGCGGGTAATGGCGTTGCCCGTGACAGCGTAGGGCAGGGTTGGATAGACCAGCGCATCACCCAACTCCTCAGCAATCCGTTGCGCCAGCGCATGCGCTATGAAATTGTGTTTGCCGATCACCATGTGGGGGCCGTTCTGTTCGCTGCTGCCGACGTAGATGATCGCCGTTCGTTTTCCGGCAGCGATTGCGTCGCGCACCTCCGGCCAGGTGAGATCATCGATCCAAACGCTCGGTGTTTGGCCGTGCGCAGGCAGCGCGACAAGCAGCATTCCGACCAGCAAAACCATCCGTTTCATAACTGCCTCCCTGGCATAGGTTATCAATTTATACGCCGCTGTCTCTGCCGGGGATGCCCCGATGTCACGGCTGTGCCTGCAAAAAGTTTCGTCCTGTCGACACAATCCGACATCACTCTCCGATTGGATCAGTCCAGCGGCTCCATCTTCACGATCGAGGCACCGTGATTGCTTCCGGCCCAGAAAGTAGATGGCGTCGTCGAGCTGTCGACAAACACGCGTCGGATGTTGGTCGAGCGTGGCAGCAAATACTCGGTAATCTGGCCCGTCCTCGGATCGAGCCTCGCCACCCGGTCGGTAAACATCCCGCCGGCCCAGACCTCGTCGTGATCATCAGGCACGACGTCGTAGGGAGCGCTCCACGGCGTTGTCAGCTGCCATTCGGTGATCTTCTCGCTCTTGGGA
>JASHRR010001269.1 GCA_030037185.1 Xanthobacteraceae bacterium
AGCGACAGGACTACGACGCCCTGCGGTCGACCATCGGTGCGCCCCCAAGCTGACCGTGAGGGGTAAACGACGGCCGATCTTTCGGCCCAGGAGGCCGCGTGAGACAGCCGGAACGGCTTTACCGGACTCTTGGTAAGGGCTTTGCCCACTGCGGCTCTGACCGCCCATGTCAAACTGTGCCGGCCACTATCTCGGACCACGCTCCAACGCATCCTCGTAGCAGCACGACACGCCACCAGTGCCTGACCTAAGCCTGACGCGTACCGGACCGAAATGCTTCAGTGAAATTTTCCCGATGTTGCCACGGTCGTTGCCATCGGCTGCTCTTGGTGAATTTACGCTAGGTTCACTCTGCCGCTTAAGTCTTTGATTTTACTTGGCTCCCCGGGCCGGATTCGAACCAGCGGCCAACCGGTGGGGAACGGCCTATCCGGCCAACTTCGCGATTTTTCCGACGCAAGCATCTGAAATGGCGGCAGAATTTAGTTCGTTTCCGTGCGATAGAACCGCCGAAAAACGTGACCTTGCACGTACCATGTATCCTTTTTCCACTTTGTTCCGTGCAGGGTTTCTTGCAAGGTTTTGCCGCCGATGTCGGAGCGTGGAAATAGTCCTGGCCCTCGGCTTGACGAGCCAGCGCGCTTCGATTTTGCCCCTCGTCCTGTTGTCCTTCTCCTCCGCCGCAGCGCACCACTCTAGCCCACAGCTAAGTCCGCTGCGAAGCCAATCTTTTCAGGGGCTTTTCCGACAAACGACCACCTTTCGACCCATTGGGGCACCACGGGAATTTCTGTCAGTCAGAACGACCAAATCACCCTGTGGGCTGCTTGGCCGTGAGGCATTCCGACGGCGCCCGAACCAATTCTTGCGCCGAGGTCGCGATAGCATCCGCACCACGCGGCAAGGGCTGGACGAACGCCAGCCGCTTCGCCCGTGATATGCTCGCGCTGACTGCGACCGGCGACGACCTCACCGAGCAAGTTTCGCTGCCAGGGCCGATGCCCGCTGCGGACCTGTCCGGCATATTCCGCGTGACGCCGTCGGCAGTTCTCTCCGTGCCTCGACTACTCGAAGGGTTCGGACACACCGATCTCGTCACCTGCCGAGTGGTGCCGGCTGGCTTCAATCGTTAGCAAAAACTGCCTTTGCTGGAACCGATGCCGATGTTCCGCGGTCTCACAAGTTGATTCGATGAATGGACCACGCTGGTCGCGAGCGCGATCGGCGGCACGTCGGCTTCGTCAGTGCGATCTTGTGGCTGTCGTGAATTAGCGCCGATGTGGCAACCTACCGCAGCCGCGCCCTTTGATCGTGATCTTGAGCTTGCCGTGATCAACGCGTCGGGCGAGCCGCATTGCCTCTATTTGCCATGTCGCCGCACCATCAAAGGGGGTAAACGCTAAAACGAACAGGTGGGTCGATGTCCGTCCGACGCACGGCGCGAGTGGAAAAATGAGCCTTAGCTGGCCCACTCCTTCCATCTCTTGCAGCTTGGCCTCTTGCTCGGCGGCCTGCCGATTGAAGGCCTCCCGCTTGTCGGGGTCGGCCTCACTGGCCGGCGCGAGTCGGAATCCTACCCGGCCGAAGTAATGGAGGCTGAGGGCATGGGGGTCACTGCGATTGGCGCATAGGGTGCGCCTAGGCTCTCGCTTGGATGATCCGCGTCGGTCACCTAGTGTTCGGAGGCGGGAAGCGAAATGGTGCAATGGACGCCATCCGTTTCCAAGGCAAAGGTGGTTCGTGCGCCAAATTGATAGGGCAGCCCTCGCTCGATCAGCTCTCTTCCGTGCCCTGTGCCTAGATCCGAGGGCGGCATATCCACGCCGCTTTCTTTCCAATCGACATGAAGCCAGGGCTTGCCATTCTCCGCCGCGGTCTCCTTCCACCACCGCACGGTAAGATGACCGTTCGGTTGCTTGAGCGCACCGTACTTAACGGAATTCGTTGCCAGTTCGTGCACGGCCATCGCAAGCGTCTGGACTGTGCCAGAACGCAGTCGAACGCCTTTCGGTCCGTCAAGCGTGACCGATCCACCGTCGCCCACACGAACGCGCGGTGCCGATAGCTCGGCCTCGATGAGTTCGTCGAAGGTGACCCGGCCGCCTCCATCCGCACGAAAGAGGAGGTCTTGTGCACGAGCTAGAGCCTGAAGGCGGTCGTGATAGGTGGTCTTGAAATCGTCGAATGTGCTACTGGTCCTGAGTGTGTTGTCGGCTACTGTGCCCACGATGGTAATCAAGTTCCGAGTGCGGTGCCGAAGTTCTCCAATCACGACCGCGAGACGGTCCTCCCTATCGTGCAGCGCCAGCTCGTGCTGTTCCAGCCTCTGGCCGAGAACCGCAAGGCGGTCGTCCCTGTCGTGGAGCGCCACCACTTGCTGTTCCAGCTCCTGCCTAAGCTCCCGGCACCGTTCGAGTGCGAAACGCATCCCCGCAATGAGGATTACATTTGAAAAGGTCAGCAGGATAAATAGCGCGGTAGTAAACAGGTCAGACAGGTTTTCAATGTTGAAAGACCATCGCGGCGGCAGCACAAAGAACGCAGCAGCCCCAACGCTGAGCACAAGGCAAAAAAGACCTGCACCTAGCCCACTGATCAGCGTCGTGATTATGACTGCCGCAAAGAACGTGACGTACTGGATGCCCACGATATACGGATCAATGGCGAGGCGCAGCGCCGTCGCAACCCCGACAGACACGAAAGCAAGGACGTAAGCCCCAGCGGTTCCCGGCCGCAGCGCGGGGATATCAACGTAAATTAGCGGCGGCCCTTGCATTCCATCGGCTCGCTTGGAGTGGTCTCTAAGCTAGGCCGGTGACTGTCGCTTGGTTGCGCAGCGTGCGCTTTTTTCACTGAGCACGCTTCGAAATGCGACATTTCAAATTCGCGCCCAACCGGAAGTGGTATCCCTCGCTGTCAACCGAGGTTTGGTCGCACCTTCCGTTCCCTCAAGCGCCAGGCCGCGGTGGCGCTCGGCGCCGCGGCCATCGCCAAGGCGTTCGGCATCGGTCGGGCGAGCGTCTATTGGGTGCGAAAGGCGCCGCTTGGCCCAACGATACCCAGCTTGAGCGGGAGCAAGCCATGCGAGCCGCTTAACGAGCCCGCAAAGCGGTTCGCGTCGTCACGGTTTTCGCCCTCGATTGGGCTGCGCGGCAACTGGTAGTTCTCCAGAATGTCACGGCTTATGCGATACCGGAGCTTGCGGTCGCGGGCCGTGGCGTCCGCTATCTCAATCCCGAGGTACCCCAAATAGCTTCTCACAAAGTCTGCAAGCCGGCCCACCTTGCTCCGGTATTCTTGCGAGACGTAGTCCCGCAACGCCTCCAGAATGGGGACGGGCAGCTTATCCAGCATCTCGATCGCTGCGAACAACTCCTCATAAGCAACTATTGCATGGCGGGCATCCGGGCGAGCTAATGAAATTGGGAGTTGCCCGGGCTCTGCCGGGGCGGCAGTAGAAGTTTGACTTTTAGGGCGGTCGTCCACCGCGGAGACTTCCAATCGTGAGCCACCACG
>JASHRR010001270.1 GCA_030037185.1 Xanthobacteraceae bacterium
GAGCCGGACCGAAGGGAGATGAGGGGGAGGGAGCTTCCCCATTTGCACTCCTTTGGGTCCTCTTTTGAGGATCAGGTCCGCGGGAGGGTCCGAGGACTGCGGAGACAGGGGTTGGGGCTCAAGTACCCCGTCGGAAGGGACCCCAAAAGTGTCCGCGGTCGCTTCCGACACACCGTAGAACTGCAGTACGGTCGGCCCACCTAAGCCAGACGGGCTCGGTGATTTACCGAGAGGCCTCCATGGCCAAAAGCATCTGTACTGGCTTCGGCTATTCGCTGTACTGTCGGAGGACCATTTCGGGGCCAGCTGCGGCAGGTTATGAAGCAGCCGCGACGCTTGTCGCACCGGACACACCTAGTTCGACCAGAAAGGAAACAGAACCCATGACATCTGGGCAGGACAAGCCGACCAAGATCAGCTTCGTCTATTCCAACCCCACTGACCCGGCCGCCTTCGAGGCAGCTTACCCCCAGCAACTTGCACTGGCGCGAAAGCTCCCCGGCCTGACTCGGCTGCAGACGTCGAAGGTCTGGCCTAAGGAAGACGGCAGCCCGACCCCGGCGTACCGACTGTTGGACCTATACTTTGCCGACTACGAAGCGGCCAGCGCCGCCGCCGCAAAGGCGGGCGCCCTTGTCGGCGCTACCCTCGAGCACGCCACCGGAGGCGTAGTGATTGCATTCGCAGAGGTCCTTGAAGATGCCTAGACCGACACGAGACAGATACCGGTCCAACCAACTAGAGCGGACTCCGGTCATGTTTGTTATTAAGCGTGGCCAGCGTGGCTCAGAAAATTCCTGCATTCTTCGGGACTGAACTTCTTCAGAAGGCGACCTATCAAGTACCACCGCAGCATTACATTTGTAATGCTACCGTCCGTAGCGCGTATGCGAGCGCAACGCAAGTTTCCGGCGAACGCCCGAGCAAAGCTGTTAATGTCCGGAAAAACCGCCAAGGGTTCGGCCGAACGGATCATGGCCTGCAAAATCCGCCTATTGTATTTTTTGTTGGTGTCGAAGCCCCCATAAAAACTTACAGCTTTCTATTTATATTGGCGGAACTTTCCCAACCGGGAATAAAGCGCAGTATTTATTCCTAGCAATTATGCGGGTGCAACCCCTTTTCCAGCGCGTACCAGGGCATCGGGTGAATGAGTAGGCGACAAATCTCGCGAATTTGGCCGCGCCAAGAACTGGCGTGGTCTATGCCATTCGTTCTACAATTGGTAACGTTACACTGTCGATTAATCCACGAGCGAGCGAGAGTGCGATGAATGAAAGCATGCCGGACCTGGGCGACCTCGAACGTGAGGTGATGCAGTTGGTCTGGGCCAACCGTCGACTCACGGCAGAGACTGTACGCGAGAAACTGGTACGGCGCCTCAAGGAATCGACGGTTCGCACCGTGCTTCGGCGACTGGAGGAGAAGGGTTACGTCACTCATGACGTCGACGGGCGGACCTACGTGTATCAGGCGACGCATCCCCGCGCGAAGGTGGCGGCCAAGGCTGTTCAGCGGATCGTCAATTCGTTTTGCAACGGATCGGTCGAGGAGGTTCTAGTCGGCATGGTCGACAGTGCCATGCTCGACCAGCGGCAACTGCGCGTTTTGGCCGACAAAGTTGCGAAGGCGAAGAGAGGGAAGCGATAATGTTGGACCTGCTCCTGGAATCGGCGCTGCGGTCGCTGGCGCTCGGAGTTGCCGTATGGCTCGCCCTGGCGCTCCTGCGCGTGCGGAACCCGCGCGCTCATATGACCGCATGGACCGTCGTGCTGGTCGCGTCCCTGGCGATGCCGGTTCTGATGCATCGTCTCACCGTGACCATACCCGCCGCTGCGCCGCCGTTACGCGTGGTGGAGTCCCTGTCGTCCACACTCTCACGCCCGCTGTCGGAACAGCTCGAGGCTCCGACGCTTCCGGCGCAGGACCCGCTTTCCCTGCCACCAGCGGCGGAGCCCGGCGCCGCCGTCCAGCCACCGCGTCCAGTGACGCCCGATCCGGCCGATCGGCGTGGGCCGATCTGGTCAGGTTTCGCCTGGCGCACGCTGGCTGCAGCTGTCTACCTCATCGTCGCCGGGGTGATGCTTCTGCGGCTGCTCACAGGCCTGCTACTGAGCTGGCGGATGGCCCGCGCCGCCCGGCCCATTCACGAAGGTTGGGCCGGCGGCGCTGACGTGCGCGTGAGCGACGCCGTCGGGATGCCGGTCACGTTCGGCTCGACAATTCTGCTGCCCGCCGAATACGTCGATTGGGGCGAGGAGAAGCGGCAGGCCGTGCTGTCGCACGAGAGAGCGCACGTCGCCCATGGCGATTTCTATGTGCTGCTGCTGGCTTCATTCAACCGTGCGGCGTCCTGGTTCAACCCGCTATCCTGGTGGCTGTTGCGGCGGCTGACGGAACTCGCGGAGATCATCAGCGACGATGCGGCACTCGAAATGCTGGACGACCGGCCGTCCTACGCGGGCTTTCTGCTCGACCTTGCCAGCGGCCGTCAGGAAGCCCTGGTCGCCATCGCCATGGCGCGGGCCTGCACGCTGGGCAAGCGGGTGGAGCGAATTCTGGCCGGGACGACCGTGCAGGCCCGTATTGGCTGGCGTAAGCGCACACTGATCGCGATAGCGCTTGCTCCAGCTGCGATGGTTTCGGCAGGCACCCTTGTGCCAAGCGCGTCCCAGCCATCGGCCGAAAGCATTGCCGTTACACCGGGCGCGCCCGCTCCGCCTGACGATGCAGCCGAGGTCGAGCCGCACCCGTTCGATCGCTACGTTGGTTACTATGAGTTCGCTCTCTTTCGCGCGGTCGCCGTCGCGCGTGCGGGGGATCGCCTGATCGTGCAGGAGACGGGGCGGCTGAAATTTGACGCGACGGCGCGCGGCGATAGCGAGTTCGTTTCGCTGGACACCAATGAAACTGTCACATTCACGTCCGACGCCGAGGGCCGCGCCACCGCGTTGCTGCTCGGCGAACCGGGGGTGAAAACACGGCGCGCGGTGCGGATCGACGCCGAGCGCGCACAAGAGATCGACAACGCCTTCGCCCGCCAGGTCGCCACTGCACCGGACCGGTTCAAGGATCAGTTGCCGGCAGACGGGAGCGAAGCAGCGGTTCTGTGGGCAATTGACGATCTGCAGCGCGGCGATCCGAGCTACGGACACATGAGCAAGCATTTGGCGGATATTGCCCGCCGGCAAATTGCTCAGTTGCATGCTATGCTCACCGCGCTCGGCGCGGTCGAGTCGGTCTTCTTTCGCGGCGTCGGGCCTGGCGGCTACGACATCTATGGCGCCAAATTCGCGCGCGGCCTTGCCGAATTCCGCGTGCGACTGGCGACAGAGGGAAACATCGAGGACATCATCTTCCGGCCCGACGGCGATAGTACGCCCGGCGAAATACTGGCCTGCGCGCAGGAGCAGACGTTGAAAGCGGTGCGGGGCACCGTGCCCATCCAACTGGTGCTCTACAATGAGAGCGGCACCGACATCCACGCGTTCGGCCTCGATGGTGACGGCGGGCGATCGCGCGACCTCATGATTGGCGACGACCAGTGGGCGCCATTCCTAGCCGATGTCGGCCAGCCCTGGGTCGTCACGGATGCCTCCGGGCAATGCCTTGAGATCATCATACCGGGACAAAGCACGCGGTTCCTCACCATCCCAGCCGCCGCCGGCGAGCGGAGCGCCCGGCCTCCGCCGCAGCGTACAAGCCCTATGTCGGGTAGCGAGCAGGCGCTTCGCCGGTATATCGACGGTCTCCGCCACGGCGAGCCAAACTACGAGGACATGACGCCGCAAGTAGCTCGGTACACGCGCCAGGAGCAGGTGCTCAACCAAGCGATATTGGCGAGGCTCGGTGCTTTACGGGCAATGTTGTTCCGGACCGTGACGACGAATGGCGCTGACGTCTACTTCGTCCATTTTGCCAATGGCTCGGCGGAGTGGCGCATTCGCCTCGTCAAGCAGGGCAGGATCGGGCGAATTGCGCTCGGCCCGCAGTATTGACTGCTGAGGCGTAGAACGGCTCACCCGAGCGTAACCCACTGTTGTCCCCAGGGCGTCGCCGGCGGATTAAGACTTCGACTAATACT
>JASHRR010001271.1 GCA_030037185.1 Xanthobacteraceae bacterium
GGAGTTCATCATGAGCTAAGCCGTGCTGTACAGCTGCGTAGAAGATGAGGGTGGGCCCCTCGGGACCGGCGTTCAGGCGCAGGTCTCAAACCAGTCCGAGCCGCTTCGGCAAAAAGCCGCGGTGGTGTTGTGTCAAGAAGACGCTTAGTGCGTCATGCTGTGCGAGAGATGAAGGAAGACCCTTCGGAGCCGTCCTGCAGGGGAAGGCTTCAAACCGCCATGAGCTGCTACGGCCAAATACCGCGGTGGTGAACGTCATGGTTAAAAGGCGCGGCAATAACCGCGTCAGGTATGGATGAGAGAGACGAGCGCAAGTGAACCTTCGAAGAGGCATCGAAATGCTTTCGGACGACATCGAAACCGGAGCCACACCACTGCTCCGGGAGAAGTGTGGCGGAAACCTGCTTACTGGCCATGCGGTGTCCGGTGTATAGAAGGCGTGACTCTCATTTGGGCTCTCGCACGGAACTTGAGAACCTAGCCGGTGATGCCAAGGGAAAAGATGCAAGTGGCCAAACCACGAGATCGAAAGTACCGATGCGCCGTCTAGGGGCGGACTCCTCCGTAGTAGTGATGAAGCGAAGTAATGCTCGTGGAGCGAAGGGAGGGGGCCACTCGCATCAAGCTCTCAGGCCAACGGGAAACCGGAGGAGCCTACGGGTTTGATGGAAGGCGGCAGCCTTCAGTGGGTGGCACGAGCCGTATGAGTCGAGAGGCTCACGTACGGTCCTGTGAGAGCCTCGGGGTGAAATTCCCCGGGGCTACTCGGCAACGTCGGATCAAAAGTCCCAGGCACGACCTGGGACAGGTGAGTGTTCAAAAGACGAGCGCAAGCGAACCTTCGAAGACGCGTCGTTAACAGGTAAGTGTCGTCAAAACCGGGCGCGCAAACCTCTCCCGGGATAAGTCCGCAGGGAGCCTGCAGTACTGTGCGGACGGCGGCCGGCGTATAGGAGGCGTGAGTTGGACACAGGCTTCTGCGCGGAACTGTGGGAACCAGCTTGCCGATGCGAAAGGAAAAGATGCTATGGGGCGGCGGCGAGGAAAGTGTATCCATCGTCGCTAGATGTGAACCGATGGAGCCCCCCCTCAATGCAAAGGCCGAATGATCTAAGCAAATCCCTTACCGTCCTGAAACAAGACAGCACGCTGATCGCGGTGATCGAAATGAGTTTGTCGAGCTGGCTCGTTGCCGGCATCGTACCTGGTGTAGAACGCCAGCCGTTGAAGAAGCTCGCGATCGATGAGAGCGCATTGTTGAAATTACTGCATCGGTGGCGAGAGGAAGCAGAGAAAGCGGGACACAAGATCGAACGCATTGCAGTTGCCTTCGAGGCCGGCCGGGATGGTTTCTGGCTAGCGCGCTGGCTCAGGACGCGCGGCATCGAGGCCCATGTTATCCACGCATCGAGCATAGCAGTATCGCGTGAACACCGGCGCGCCAAGACCGACCGTCTGGACACCGAGCTGCTCAAACGCGCCTTTCTTGGTTGGCTGCGCAGTGAACGCGATCACTGCAAGATGGTCGCAATTCCGACAATGGAGGACGAGGATGCCAAGCGACCCAATCGCGAGCGCGAGAGTCTCGTCGGAGAGCAAACTCGGATCGTCAACCGAATGAAAGCAGCGTTGAGCCGGCTCGGCATCCGCGGCTTCAATCCCAAACTGAAAAAGGCCGCCGAGCGCCTTGAACATTTGCGTACGCCCGAGGGTGAGCCGATACCGCCGAACACGTTGGCTGAACTGCGCCGCGATATCGAGCGCCGTCGACTGGTCAGCGAACAAATCCGGCAGATCGAGAATGCGCGGCTGGAACGTATCGAACATGCGCCCAGCCATGGACCACACGCAATGGTCCGCCTGTTGGCTCGCGTGATCGGCGTTGGTATTGAAACGGCCGACATGCTGGTGCAGGAGGTGCTGTCGCGAAACATGCGCGACCGACGGGCTATAGCGCGTTATGCCGGCCTCACTGGCTCGCCTGACGAAAGTGGTACAAGACGCCGGGAGAAAGGACTGGCGCGTTCTGGCAACGTTCGAGTCCGCCGAGGCATGATCCAATTGGCCTGGCGATTTCTCATGTTCCAGAAGGACAGTGCCTTAGCGCAGTGGTTTCGAGCCCGTACCGAGAACGCCCGCGGTACCCGCAAGACCATGATCGTGGCCTTGGCACGCAAACTTTTGATCGCCTTGTGGCGACTGGTGCGCGAAGGCGTGGTGCCAGATGGCATCGTTCTGCGCCCAGCGCAATGAACGGCGGTCGCTGAGGACACCCGACAGTTTCGGCCTAACTAAGTTTGTCTACCATATGACGGGTTGTTGATGACGGTTCGAGGTGGCGGAGTCCCGGCTTGTGCCATGGCTTTTGTGCCGAGGAAAAGAATGGGCCGCCACCTCGGAGCTTCGCTCGCTGATGCGTATGACTGCATCATGGTTCGGGTCCTGGACCACCGAATACAAGGTTGTGGCGCGATTGATCTGCGCGCCCTATAAAGCGGGCTCCCCTCTGATCGTCATCCCGACCGTATCGAATGTGCCGCCGTGCTCAGAGCTGTCAAGGCATGGCCTGTCAAGGCCAAAGCTCGTGGAAAGGTTGGTGTGACGGCCAACCTTGACAGCTCCTGCGCGCGCCGGCTTTGCAATACTGCGGGTCGGGACGAAGAAACGGGATTTCCAGGTCGAACAAAGAAACCGATGAAGAAAGCAAGATGAAGAAAGCAAGATGAAGAAAGCAAGATGAAGAAAGCAAGAAAGAGAGATCGCCGTTCTGAAACTGCTTGACAATCGAAAGCCCATACAAGGCACAAGGGCGACAACCCGAGGCCGAAAGTACCGATGCGGCAAGCTGGGGCGGACTCCTCTGTAGTAGTGAAGACACGGGGTAATGCCCGTCGAGCGAAGGGAGGGGGTCACCCGCATCGAGATCAGGGGTCAACGGCAAACCGGAGGAACCCGGGGTTTTCGATGGAAGGCGGCAGCCTTCAGTGGGTGGCACGAGCCGTATGACGGGAGACTGTCACGTACGGATCTGTGAGGGCCTCGGGGTGAAACTCCCCGGGGCTACTCGGCAAGAGGATAGGTCGGCCAATCTAGCGTGAGCGTGGTCTGTGCCATCCGCATGTTTGCGGCCTGACCTGATCCATCGTCCCGGCTTCGGGACCTCGCTTCGGGAAGGCTGGTGTCGTGATCCCGCCCGAAAGCCCTTCGATTTCACTCCTCCTTTAAAGCCCACATTCCTTTGTTCGACCGCGCCGCAGGCATTCTTCCGCCCCGACCGCAGATTTACCCGGCCAGCGCGCGCAGACACCGTCAAGGATGGCCTTCTTCAGGCCACTCGGCTCGTCCTTGACGGGGCCAAGCACGGCGCTACGCTGGCTGGGTCGTGAACGGCGTGCCATCGGCCAACATCCGATGCATGATGACGGCGAGTTTGCGGGCCAGCGCCACCGTGGCTTTCTTCATGCCGGCGCGCTTGGCGATCCGCATCCGCCCAGCTCTTGAGGGCGGTGCAGCCTTTGAGCGGCCTGGTCAGGATGACGTGACTGGCCTCGTAGAGTACCGCACGCACCGAGTCCCCGTTTTTCGAAATCCGGCCGCTGTAAGTCGGTTTCCCCGGACTGATATCGCTTTGGCGTCATGCCGAAATACGCCCCTACGGCTTTGGACGATTTGAACCGCGATGGGTCGTCGATCGCGCTGGCAAAGGTCAGTGCCACGATGACGCCGACGCCTGGTGTT
>JASHRR010001272.1 GCA_030037185.1 Xanthobacteraceae bacterium
TTCGAATTGGCTTCCCCCGAATGCAAGACAGCACTGCTCAAGACCTATTGGAGCATTCCGGAGCGACAGATCGAGACATCCGTCGTGCTGGCCAGCCCGCCGTTTGAAACGGTGTGAGATGGGCGTCCAAAGGCCGCTGGAGTAAAATTCCGTGCAATCACGGGAATTGTGTCGTTTGTCGATAGCACTACTTGGCCGGCGGAAGTAGTTGAGATCGGTGTAGGACTCCGCCTCCAATTCCAGTTTCTCTGAGCTGATGTGTACACCGCAGGGGCCGTTCGTGGCCCACCTCTGACGACTTGCGTGTTGCACAAAGTGGGTCGGTTAGTACTACTGTGTCAGTGGTTCGATGTGGTTGTTGAAATTATTGGGTTTTTCAAAAATGACTCAGTTTTGAAAAATCATGTAATTTCAATTAGATACAATTCTTATGACTCTGTAGTATTAGCTGGGGTACTTCGGACGTGCCGCTCATGTTATCGGGCTGGCAGGACCAGCCGTATTGCCCTAATCAAGCGAAGTAGCCTACTTTGACAAATAACCCCCTCCTAACGGGGAAAGGTGAAATTCAAAGGGAGGCCACGATGCACTCGCACCATCATTATTCGCTGCAACGCCTGCTGCTCGTCGCCGGCGCCGTCGTCGCCACCACGCCCAGCCTCGCCGCTGACGTGACGGCCGAGCGGCTCGCCAATCCCGAGCCCGGCAATTGGCTGATGAACCACCGCACCTACGATTCTCAGCGCTATTCGCCACTCGACAAGATCAACAAGGGCAATGTCAAGTCACTCAGGCTCGCCTACGCGGTCGCCATCGGGGGCACGTCCGCGAACGAGAACCTCGAATCAACCCCGCTCGCGGAAGACGGCTACCTCTACATCGTCGATCAATGGGGCGTGCTCTACAAGATCGATGCGCGTTCGGGCGACATGGGCCGGATCGTGTGGCGCATGGACCCTGGGCAGGAGAAGGTACCGCTGGCTAATCGCGGTGCGGCACTGTGGGGTAATCTTGTTATCAGCGTCGCCAACTATCCGGCGCGGGTCATCTCCACCAACAAGGAGACCGGGAAGGTGGCGTGGGAGGCGAATCTCAGCGATGGTCAGGCCGATCTGCAGCTCACCGCCGCCCCGCTCGCCGTGAAGGACAAAATTATCGTCGGTGCCGCTGGCGGCGATCAAGGAGTCCGGGATTTCATAGCCGCACTCGACGGCGCAACCGGCAAGCTGCTGTGGCGCAAATACACCATACCAGCCCCCGGCGAGCCCGGTTCCGAGACCTGGAAGGACAACAACAACGCCTGGCAGACCGGCGGCGGCGCCATGTGGGTCACCGGTTCCTACGATGTTGCCAGCAACCAGGTGCTGTGGGGTACCGGGAATCCGGTGCCGATGTACAACCCCTTCTACCGCCCCGGCGACAACCTTTACACCAACAGTGTGATCTCCTGGGACCCTGACACCGGGAAGATGAACTGGTACCACCAGTACGTCCCGGGCGACATGTGGGACTATGATGCCGCCGGCACCCACATCCTGATCGACGGACAGATCGCCGGCCAGCCGCACAAGCTCGTCACACATTCGGCGCGCAACGGTTTCCTCTACGCGTTCGAACGTACCAACGGACAGGCCTTGCTGGCCAAGCCCTACATGGAGGCGATCAACTGGACCAAGGGCATCGATCAGAAGACGGGCCTGCCGATCGATTACGATCCGAAGAGGGACATACAGGTCTATTCGGGCCTGCAAAATCAGACAATGACGGACCGCACCAAGAGGCTGTGCCCATCGCATGAGGGCGGCAACAACTATTGGTCGGCGTCATACAGCCAAAGGACGCGGCTTCTCTACATTCCGTCGCGGCCGACATGCAACGAAATGACCATGACCCCCGATCAGCTCAGGAACGCGACCGGGGCCATGCTGGGCGGCGGCATCAGGCTACTCGAGCAGACCGAATCCGAGGTCGTGGTCGCCGACCCGTTCACGGGCGAGGTGAAGAACAGGGTACGCTCTTCCTATCCAAACTTCAGTGCTGCGCTGACAACGGCTGGCGGCCTTCTATTCACGGGCTTGGGCGACGGCACATTCATGGCCTACGACGACGTGAGCCTCGAGCCGCTGTGGAAGATCAACGTGGGGGTGGGCATCAATGCTCCGCCGATGACCTTCGAGGCTGGAGGTAGACAATACCTCGCGATCATGACCGGCCTGAGCCGTGTTTCGAAGCTCCGGATCACGCTGACCCCCGAGCTTCGCGACATCCGAAACCAGACCATGCTGTTCGTGTTCGGATTGTGATTCTCATTCACCTCTCCCCGAATGGGGAGATCGGCGGCGAGCGCGCGGCGACACGACGGGTGAGGAACGTCATCTCGCGCCGAAATATCGAAAGCTTGTGGCGGCCTCATCGGGCGCGATGTCTGTTGCTGGCCCACCTCGGCCGACTTGCGCGTTGCACAAAGTGGCTCGCGTGGCCTCATGTAGGTGACCACCGATCCGCCGCCCGATGAGTCCAAACAACGGCTTTTGGCCCGACCCTACCGACTTGGGACGGTGCAGGAAGTCGGCAGCGCACAAATTGGATGGCCCATTGAGTTGCGTTGCGTCCGCGATGACAGCTGCTGTGGAGAGTGGGGAAAACGGGCATACTTGATGGAGAGATCGGTGTTTGGCTTGCCAGAGTCATCGACGCAGCGTTATCGTTCGCACATCTACAGTATGATATATCTACCAACCGGTTCGGCAGTCGCGCGCGAGGTTGCTGGCTCGGCCGAGAGATAGGTCCTGCTGCAGGTGCTAGGAGGGTCGTCTTGGCCAGGCGGCCCTTCTTCCTTTCCAGACTGCCGTTCGCGCCGACGACACAGCCGTTCGTGGCCCGACCCGGACCGAATGGTCGGCGTCAATCATCGACGGCTCATTGAGTATCGGCGGACCCATTGCGGTCGTTCACCTGCGACCCCGGTCGCGCCCCCGACAATGCAAGACACCCAAGCTTATGTCTCGATTATCTTCCCGTGGTTCGGCTCACTGCTGCGCGGGTTGGTACGGCGAAAGCAAGCTTTCCGGCTTCATACCGCCGGACCAGCGGCACGAGCAGCGGGCCATTTCGTCACTCACCCGGCCAGTCCACAGCACCCGTAAAGCGCCAGCTTGCTCACGCCACACTTTGCAGCGACCGCCGACAAGGGACATGCTGCTCGTCACGTTAACGCCGACGAAGTGATCAGACGCAGAAACGAAGGACGTAGAACCCGCGGCGGAGCAACGGGACTCGCAAACATGTGGCCGTCCCTTACGACGAGCGCGCTGCGCCGCGGCGCCATACCGCCATCAGCTTCGGCGCGTATTGCTTAAACTCCGCCGCAGCAGCCTCTCGACAGCCTCGGCCTCAGTCGCAGCGTCGGCCTCGCCAAGCCATGTCTGCCGGCGAGCGAGCTTGTAGATGGTCCACCGAGACGGCGGCGGAGGCGAAGCATTGCCATGCCGTGTCCGGTACGATTCGTTACCTATGTGTCCAGGCCGGACTGCTGAATGCTGGTGCCGCAAGAGGGATTCGAACCCCCGACCCCATCATTACGAATGATGTGCTCTACCGACTGAGCTATTGCGGCTTAACCAATAAAATCAAAAGCTTAAGCCAAAATCGTAAAAGTTTGCCCGCAAATCCGATGAGGATTTGGGGGCATGTACTGTCGTCGGGATATAGCATGATTAAAGAGACCCGCCAGGATTTTCGACGGCAGGGCCACCGGGGTCGAAAACGGCGCTGGAACGCATCCGGCCAACAGTCAAACGTTAACGGGTCTCATGCACGTTGCACGGTGCGAGCATTGATAACGCGCGCCGGCGTTGTACTTCGTTTGGGGGCCAGCCACCAGCGTTATCCCCGGGTGATCGAAGGACGAGCAAAGGTCTGATGGCTCGCGTCAAGAGCGCGCCTAGGCTCTTTCGTAATTGGGATACGTGGCCTGATTAGAAATCAAGCTTGTCCGCAATGGGGACCGCAGAGTGCGTTCCGGGATACCACATGATGTTGTCGGCACAGACAAGTTCCAGCCGTTCGTCGAGGGCGCGCCGAAGCGTCACCGTCGCCGACCACGGCATCGTGAAGGCGCCTTTATCTTCAACGGTGATTTGGATTTGCAACCCCTTGCCCTTGTAGTTGGGATCGACAGCCGGTCCATTATCAGGATTCGCGAATTGGAAATTCTCGGTTGCATCCCGTGCTATTGCTTCCATCGTGGTGTCGTAATCAATCAGCCGATACCGTTCCACCACGTGGAGAGCCTCGGTGAACGGCGTGCCATACCAGTCGATCATGGAGAACGGGCCGATCTTGATTCGTATGGTATCGACCACCAGCGTATCGCCTTCGTAATGACCGACGGAATCTCCATACCAGGACGGCGAAACCTGCGCCGGATGGGGCTGGTTCAGGCGAACCTGGCGGAATTGATGATCGAAGGGATAAAGAATGGTGACCTTGTCGGGCTGCTGGATCAGCTGCATTCCATAATTGCCAAAAACGAAGGGCACCTGCTCGGGCCAACACTGATTGCGCGGTGTCGGATAGCCCTTGCCGGCTAACGAAATCTCGCCGAACTTTTTCACGACTTCCGCCGCCCAGGGCTGCAAGATTGGATTCGTGTAATCGCCGACCAGTTGGGTGCCATTGCCCACGCCGGCTTGGGGTCCTGTGAGCCGGCGTGACCTGTTCCTCACAGGACCCGGCCCCGATAGCGGCAGCTCCAAGCCGTTCAAGGATGCGTGGTTCCAGGAGCCGGAGAAATCCGGGATCGATGGCGCTGCCGTCTGCCCAACAGCAGCAGACGTAGCAGCCGTAGCGCTCAATGTGATAAGCAATAGTAAGTCCCGTTGAACTTTCATAGCAGCCTCCGACGCACTTCCCGCGCTGACCTGACCAGCATATAATGTGCCAGGAGGACCAACGGCGCCGAGCCGATCCCCCAGCGGAAAGTCGTCCCTTGATCGGATTCTTGACGCGGTCTTGCTGAGGAACCGCGGCAATCACTGTTTTGGAAACCAGTCTTCCCCGATTTTGGGAGCCCAGAACCTACCAAATCCCCTCCGATGCAAGAGCCAGTCGCCTTTGGGATGGAAGGAAACCGCTCGCCCGGTACGCGCTGCGCAAGCAGCGCCGCCAGTATCAAGACCGCATCAAGCACCTACCGAGCCCTGGCGAGCGACCGATTCGCACGCTCTTCGAAAATGCGAATAAATCTATGAACGCAGTGGTCAATGACCCGCGCCGGGTAAGCAGTCTCAGGGCTCTGCAGCCGGGCCAATACCCGCGGTGGCTGGCGGACGAGCTACAAGGTCTTCGGCGGTAATCAGCCCTTGTTCGACAAGGACGCGTTCAAGCGCGGTAAGCCAGCGCTCGTAGTAGCTCCATGACGGGTCATCGAGCCGGTGCGAATCTTCCCATTCGCCGATCGCGGCGATCAGCTTCAGTCGGAAGTCCTCCCAGTCGAAATATCCGGCCTTGGAAAGCGCAATCGCAACCCCGAAGACTTGACGCTGCCATGCTTGAGCAAAGCAGAGCTTGCCGTCGAGCCGCGGCGGGGAGTCGCCTTGCCCCAGCATGCTCGCCAGCGCGAAATGCTCAAACCGCGTTTGCATCAATCGGACTCCTCGGGCGCGACGTCCATGATGCGACAGGACCGCTCCATTCAGACCCGCGCTACTCCCATCATCCCCTCCGGCGTGACGAGCCTGGCGAGATCCGCCTCGCTCATCCCGTCGGTTCCCGCTGGCCGTTCCGGCACGACGAACCAGCGTATTTGTGCGCTGCTGTCCCAGGTCTTGATCTCCACCGTCGAGGGGATGTCGAGCCCGAATTCCTTCAGTACCGCACGCGGCTCGCGCGCCGCGCGGGCCCGGAAGGTCGGATCCTTATACCAATAGGGCGGAAGCCCGAGCACCGGCCAGGGGTAACACGAACACAGCGTACAAATGACGAGATTGTGGACGGTCGACGAATTGGCCACGGCGCGCATGTGCTCGCCCTCGGCGCCCGCCATGCCCTTTGGCAGTTGCATTTCGGCGATCGCCGCCGGTGTATCCTCGACCAGATGCTGCTTGAAAGCGGGATCTATCCAAGCACGTGCGACCACCTTGGCGCCGTTGAAAGGCCCCATTTGGGTCTCGAAGAAGGACAGCACACTGTCGACGCTGCTGCCCGTGATGATTCCCTTCTCGACGAGGAGCGCCTCCAACGCCAACGCGCGGGCCGCGTTCTTGGCTTCGCGATCCGGCGGATAGTCGAAGCGCTGCTGCGCACGCGCAGGTTCGACGGAGATCGTGGTGCCAAACGCCGGTGCCGCCGCAGCGGCTGTGCTTGCGAAGAGGAGGTTGCGTCGATTGAATCGAGGATTTGCGTCGGCGACCTTCGCTGACTCCGGCCCTGACGTTTCGAGGTCTGCACTCATGCCATCATCCTTGCGTCTTCATAGCCGGCCGCGACGGGTTCAGCTGGCCTTGTCGAGGTAAGCTTCGTAGAGGTCGGCATAAATCGTGACATTCTTTTCGGTATTGCCCGGCCAAATATCCTCAGCGCTGAAGCGAACGTCGTAGACGGGCATGGCAGGGCCTATTCCGTCGGGCCCGGTCGATGTCAGATAAGCGTAGTTGCCCGGATAGACCGTAGCGATAATGCCCATGTGATTGCGCAGATACCCTGGGAGTCGTGTGTGCTCGATGGTCGGGACATTCTTGACCAGGACTTTGTCGCCAACGCCGAAGCGGGGCTTGATGGTAGCCTGGCGCTTGGGCGAGTCGCCCTCTACCAGATAGGTGATAATGCGTTGATCGATCGCCGGATCGCCGCCGTTGACCGATGCCGAGGCGGAATTGCTCAGGATTTGCTCGGTGCGTGCGGCGAGCTCAGCTTCAGTGATGTAGCCCTTCTCGACGAAGTAACCGGAGATCCCGCCGAGCCACTTCTCGTAATAGCGGTATTTGAAATAATCGAACGGGTTGAGCGACTCGGCACCTTTGCGCAGGTCTGCCCAGGTCCAGACCGTGTTGAACTTGCTGGGCGTCGCAGGTAGTGGCAGCTGCGAACTGAGTGCCATCATCGCGACGTGAATGCCGAAGATGCGCTTCTCCCAGGGCTCGACGAAGACGCGCTTCTCGAATGTCACGGGCCCGAGCCCTTCGAGGCCTCCAAGGGTATGCTGCAGTTTCATAACATCCCCTACAATTGGGAGTTCGGTTCAGGAATTGGCAACCGGCTCATTAGGCAACCGCCGCAACGCGCCGACACGGCACTCGAGGAATCCGTCGCGTAGCGCTGCCTCTTCGAGATTTCTTCCGATGAAAACGAGTTCATTGAAACGGGGCTCGTTTATCTTCCATGGCTTGCCAGGTCGCCCGTCGAGAGTCATGTGGACCCCGTGAAAAACGAACCGCCGGGGTTCCTCCGAAAGATCGATGATTCCCTTGACCCGAAGCAGGTCCTTACCCCGCGCCTGGACGAGCGCGTTGATCCAGCGGCTGAACCGCGTGACATCGATTGTCCCGCGTTCGCGAAGTGATACGCAGGCGATGTCGAGGTCGTGCTGATGGGTGCTGTCGAGGAGCAGTTCAGGGTCAAGTTTCAATGCATTCCGGAGATCGAACGCTCGCACGTCAAGCACCGCGGCAACGTCGATGCAGCAGCTCACCGTGCGATGTATACGAGCGAGTGCGTTGAGGGATCGCAACAACCGACAACGCTCCGCAACATCCGGTTCCGAGACGAGATCGCTCTTGTTAAGGAGGATCACATCCGCGAATGCAACCTGCTCGCGCGCCTGTTCGTTGTGCAATTGATCGACAATATGACGAGCGTCGGCGATCGCCACGATCGCGTCGAGCTCCGTGTGCGTTTTCAGCGTCTCGTCGAGAATAAATGATTGAATGATCGGCGCCGGATCCGCAAGGCCCGACGTCTCGATGACAATGCGGTCAATGGTTCGACCGCTGGCGATCAAGTTATTGACGGCGCGCGACAAATCTCCGCGCACGGTGCAGCAAATGCATCCGTTGTTCAGTTCAAGGATGTCTTCCTGAACATCGATTACGAGTTGGCCATCGATGCCGACCTCGCCAAACTCGTTGACGATAACGGCAATCTTTTCCGTACCAGCAGTGGACAGGATGTGATTGAGCAAGGTGGTCTTTCCCGACCCGAGAAATCCTGTCAACACAGTCGTGACGATCTTGGGCACGATATTTGCTCAACCGGCATCACAAGGTGGTCGTTGATCTTCACCCAGTCAGCGAAAGCAAGCACCGTGCCATTGGTGGCACCCGATTTCCTGCCGTGCGTGCCAACCATGAAACGAATCCATTCGGGTCGACCCGTCTGCCGCACCCGGTGTCCGAGGACCCCGCATGACCCGGCATATAGATTGCTCCTGCCCCAGCGCGCGTGATGCTCGCGATGGGCGGGATCAAACCGAGCATCGGGCATCTTCAACCAAGGACCCTTGGGCGAATTACAGAGGTCAGGCCCCCATTTTTGGCACGCCGGAAATTGGTGTATGGAATTCGCACGGTCAGTCTACTGGGAGCATGATATGAGCATCGGATTTTGTGGTGTCCCTCATCGCCTGATTTTACTGACCGCCATATTTGGAATCTCCATCACGTTACCGGCAGCTTCGCAGTCCGCCGCCACCTTCGACGTCGTCGAGGCGACCATCGATGGCATTCAAGCAGCGATGCGATCGGGCGGATTGACCTGCACCAAACTCGTTCAAAGCTACCTCGATCGGATTGCAGCGTATGATCAGTCTGGGCCTAAACTGAACGCTGTGCAGAACATCAACCCTCTTGCCCTGCGGCAAGCCGCCAATGTCGATGCCAAATTCACTACTCCGGGCGAGATCGCGCCACTTCACTGCGTCCCGGTCTTGCTGAAGGATCAAATCGAAACTGATTTCATGCCAACCACCTATGGTTCGGCGATGTTCAAGACGTTCGTGCCCAGGCGCAACGCTACCGTAGTGGAGCGGCTGCAGAGAGCCGGCGCCATCATCCTGGCAAAGACGAACATGGGAGAGTTCGCGGCGGGGGGGTCTGGCTCCGCCTTCGGTGACTGCCACAATGCCTATGATCCCGCTTATTTCGCTAGCGGGTCGTCCTGCGGCACCGGCATCGGTGTGGCGGCCAGCTACGGGGCGGTCGGAATTGGCGAGGACACCGGAGGTTCGGTACGCGGACCGGCTTCGCACGAAAGCCTCGTCGGGCTGCGCCCAACAACCCCGCTGGTGAGCCGTTTTGGGATGATGCCGGCATCACCGACGCGAGACACGATCGGACCGATTACACGCACCGTCAGGGATGCGGCTCTCGTGCTTGACGCAATCGCCGGCTACGACCCGAAGGATCCTGTCACGGCAGCAAGTTATCGCCGAACTCCGGAATCCTACACGGCATTCCTACAGGACAACGGACTGCGTGGCATGCGTTTTGGCGTTATACGTCAGCCAATGGATAAGGACACCGATACCAATGCAGCGGACTACAAGGAGGTCCGCGCGATGATCGATCGAGTGGCCGGCGTGCTCAGGATGCGAGGCGCCGAGGTTATCGATCCGATCGAAATACCAAATTTGCTCCAGTTGCTCGAAGCGAGCGGCACTGGACGAACAAACATCTACGAAACCGAGCAGTCGATTAACGACTATCTCGACCAACATCCCGACGCTCCCATTCGGACATTTAAGGCGATTGCCACCTCGCCGCTGCTGATCGAGGCACGGCGTCAGGCGATGATCTATGCGGTGGGGCATTTGCCGACTGAGCCGGCGTTCATGCTACAGCGTCAAACGCAGGAAGCCCTGCGCACGCAGGTCCTCAAAGTGATAGCAGATAACCGTCTCGACGCTTTCATCTATGCGACGTTCGACCATGCACCAGCGCGATTGCCGCGCTCTACCCGAGGCAACAACCGTCTATTGGCCCCGATCCTTGGCTATCCGGCCCTCGCCATGCCGGGAGGTTTTTCAAGCGACGGCCTCCCTCTGGGATTCGAATTTCTCGGCCTACCGTTCGCCGAGGGAACGCTGTTCAAAGCGGCGTACGATTACGAGCAGTCTACAAAAATTCGCCGGCCGCCCGCCGTCACGCCGGCACTGACGAGGTGAACCTATCGTAAGCCACCTTACCGCCGAGCAGTGCTCCCGTAAGTCAGCGCGATATTTGTTGGGATTTGCCGGGGCACCTGGGACGACCGGCTTCTTTGACCGGTAGTCCTGGAACCTGGAACCGACCGCAGCTCGTCGCCCCAAGAGCTTCCGCGCTGGCTGATGAGGACGACGCAAGGAGTGGCAGAGTCCCGACGCATCCTGTCGTCGAGGGTGTACGCGGGTTCTTCGCCAAGGCCTTATACATTGAATCTGTCGGCGGGGAGCTGCCACTCCCCGCCGGCACCTACGCACCTCTGGAATGGATTGCGATCAGTGATCGTTGTCCACTTTATGATTCTGGTCTAGTGCCATCTTCGGATATGGCTGAGATCCCATCATGCCCTTCCAAAGCACCCTGTTGAACCGCGCTGTCGGAACGCGATCCGCATCCGAGAAGTCGAAAGCGGCCGTAACTCTCGCCCAGTATTTTGCGCTGTGCTTCGGCTTGACAATCGGCCCTTGCGCAAACCTCACAGCCTCATTCCCTTGCGCAAGCTGCAGCGTCGTCGTCAAGAGAACGCTCGAGGCTGCCGCCGTATAGCTCCAGGAGCCAAACGACTTGATGTCGAACACTTTTGACATCGGCCGCTGAAACGCCGTGTTCAAGTTGATGTGCGGCGTACCCAGCACGTCTTCAATGGTACGGAGCACATTGACCTGGCTGTAGTGGGTACTTACAACCGCACCCTTCTTTACATACGGACCGACCACATAGGCTGTGGTGCGGTGCGAATCGACGTGGTCCGGACCATCCTGAGCGTCATCTTCCGTGATGAAGATCAGAGTATCGGCGGCATACGGGCTGTGCGCGACGGCCTCGACCAGGCGACCGACAGCCAAGTCGTCGTCGGCCTGCTGCGCTTCCGGCGTGTTGACGCCTGCGAGCGCGGTGGAGAAGGATCCCATGTGGTCGTGACTGACGCGAACCAGCGACAAGTTCGGCAGGTTGTAGTTGGCGAGGTAAATGTTGAACTCCCGCTTCCACTCGTTATAGCGCCACAAATCCGGATAGTTTTGGTCGAAGCCGCGGAAGAAGAGGTCGGTCAGCGGGGCCAGGGAGGGCTTGAGCGGAGCGACCTGAATGATGTTGGCTGCGAAAGGATTAGATACCGGCGCTGCCTTCGTGCCGATGCTACCGACGTTATTTACGAGGGTCCCGTAGTTGCGAACGGTCCCGCCGGCCTGCAGCACGGCACCAAAGATATAGCCTTCCTGGGTGCCGAACGGCGCCTCGGAGGAGGCGTGGTTACTGGTGCCAGGCAACAAGTTGGCAGTACCGCCTGGCAGGTTCGCCGACCCATTGCTGTAATTGGTGGTTCCGGCAAGTCCGGTCGCGGCATCGCGCTGAGCGGTGGTATCCCAGTTCACCGCCACATTGCGGTTCGATCCCTCGGGGCCATAGGACAAACCGCGGTTGACGAATGCGTAATTGAGCCGTTCCGTAATCGTTTCTCCGTTGGTGATACGACCTTGCAATGCCCAGGACTGCCCGTTCATGCTGCTGTCGCTGGGGTCCGTGAAATTATCGAGCGTAACGAAATTCTTCGCCAGCGCGTGAAAGTTTGGCGTGATGGCCGAACCGAATTGGGTTAATGCAGGCTTGCCGTTGGAACCGTTGTTCAGGTCGCCCAGAATCTGGTCGAACGTGCGATTTTCCTTGATGACGTAGATCACATGCTTGATCCGCTGACGCAGAAACCGCATGACCTCGTCCTCGACCGGTTCGGCGCTGTACATGTTGTTCTGGGCGACCGTGCGCGTCAGTGCCGGCAAGTCGGCTGAGGTCGGCACTGGCGCGCTGAGCAGGGAGGCGCGTTCTAATTGGAATTGATACTCCTTCGACGCGGCGGCGGCGGCCGCAGCGTTACCGCCCGGAGAGGTGATGTTGGTGATGAAAGCCGCACTGGCGGACAAGTCATCGGGATTCGGACCGGTGACGCTCTTGCCGTTGACGATGTAGATCCAGGTTCCATCGGCGCTGAACGTGACGTCATGCGGCTCGTAGGCCGTCGGGATGAGCCCGGCGACTTTGTTGGCGACCGGGCCGGTCAGGGGTATCACGGCGATCGAGTTCGCGCCGGCATTGACGGCATAGAGCGATGTGCCATCCGGTGAGATCGTCACCGCAAAGGTCGCTGCGCCGGTGTAACGGGGCGTTTCACCACCAAAATCCTCGGCATGGTCCTCGTCACCAGCCAGAACACCGGCCAGAGCCCGCGCGTCGATCTTGTTACTGACTGCGTTCGTCGAAGTGTCGATAACTGCGATCTGGTCGGCGTTATCTTGCGCCACGTAGAGCTTTGACTGCGATGGATCGAGCGTCATCCCGAGGGCATTACCGTCGAGCTTTATCCGCTGGATCAAATGGGCCTCGGTGGGGGAGGAAATGTCGATAGCAATGACTTCACGATCGCGATCGGACGACACATAGGCGATGCCATTGCCCTTTACGACCACCGCAAACCGCAAGGTGCCGCCGGCCC
>JASHRR010001273.1 GCA_030037185.1 Xanthobacteraceae bacterium
GATGGAATCAGCCCGCTGACTCGAATTCTGGGCAAGCTCTCGGAAAAAGGATACGCCGGCCCGCTCTCCGTGGAACTCTTTCTGCCGAAATTCCAAGAAGGTGATCCCTACGAGGTTGCCCGCGAAATTCGTGTCAAATCCGAAGCCATCATGCGCCAGGCGGGTGTGGGCTAGTGCACTCGCGCTTCACTGAGCAAAAGGTCAGCAGTGGGTCACCAACTGCCCTTCCGGCTACGTTGGCAGCACGTCGGGAGTACCCCAGATAAGCAGACGACTTTGCTGCATCGCCCAAGTCGGCAGCCTTGGGCCAGATGCCGACATTCAGTCGGGTCGTCATCCCACTGGCGTTTCTCGATCACTGAAAAGGATTGCCGCGACCTGGTGCGCCCGGATGCGTGGGCCCGGAACGCCCAGATGATTGGTCAGGACGAGAATCGCGCGTTGGCTATCGAGAAGGCGGATGATGTAGTTGTTATAGGCGACGCAGCCGCCGCCGTGCGCGACGTGACGCAGACCGTCGCCGCCAAGTGCGAGCACAATCGCCACGATCATCGCCAGCAGCACATAGCCCATGCCGCTGTAAGCGTATCGCGTCCCGACAGGAAACTCTGGTCCAGTTAAGTCCAAGGCACGTTCGAGCACGGCCTCGTTGGTGAGGCCATTGATCTCGCGGGCCCATTCGAAGGCCCCTTGGCTGGAGCTGAAGAGTGGAACGTATTCCGGCAGACCCGACGTGTGATGCAGCAAATGGCGGACGGAAATTGCCGTGCCCCATGAAGGAAACTGTGGGAAGAAGGCTGGCAGGCGATCGTCGTAGCTTAGTCTTTCGTCCTCGACCAGCAACATGATCGCCATGGCGGTGAACGCCTTGAAGATCGAGCCCAGATAAAACGAACTGTCCGCCGTGATCGGCCGCTGGGTTTCAAAATCCGCAAGGCCGTAACACTTGCGGTAAACGACTTGGTCATGGTCGATGACGAGGAGCGCAGCGCCCGGATGTTGCGGCTTGTCCATATCGGCAAAGACGGCATCGATCTTTTCGAGCTTGCCCATCGATCTCCCTTTTTTCAGCGAGCGGATGATACACGGTTGCGTCCCGGAATCCCCAGCTGCCCAAATGTCAGTTCGGGGTCATGGGCGGCCAGTCAGACTCAGTGACTGGCACGTCCGAAGCTGCGTCAACTGCGGATTTGCCAAGACGAAGGGTCGCCACTTCGGCTTCGGGCCAATAACTGCCGTGAGCAGGCGCAGCAAACTGCTGACTGCAGTAGCGGCCGGACGTACGCGCAGGCCGCATCAGGTGGCGTAGGATGCTTTTCGGAGCACGGTCAAAGCGTGAATACCTCGTGTACTGAGGTTTGGAACGCGCCGCCGTTCATCGGACCGCCGCCCGCGACGTGGATACCATCACTCAATACCGCCGCACCCATGCCCTGGCGCGGCGTCGGCATCGGTGCGTAAGCCTGCCAGCTATCGGCGCGCGGATCGTACGCCTCAAGTTCGCCAAAGACGCGCCGCGTACCTTCGCCTCCCATGCAGACCAATTTGCCATTGTAGAAAACGCCACCATGGCCCGAACGCGGGGTCGGCATCGGAGCGCGCTCCTGCCAGTTATCTGCCTTTGCATCGTAGACAACGTGCATACCGGTGTTGAAATCAAAGGTGTCCATCCGGCCGCCGACGACCGAAATCAGTCCGTCGACGACAACGGCCGCCGTATGATCTCGCGGTCCAGGAACTGGGGCGCGAGTGTGCCAAGCGTCGGACTTTGGGTCGTAGGCTTCGTGCCAGTCAACCGAGCGCACGTCACGACCGCCGACGGCGTGGATCAGTCCATTGAAAGCGACGACCGAAAGAGCGCCTCGCGAACCGCGCGAAACAGTGGTCGGATTGCATGCCAACGATCATCGGCCACGACGTAGGCGTAGCAATCCGGTACGGCGATTTGATTCTGCTCGACAAAACCACCGAACGCGTAAATGACCGCGGCGTCGGCAGTGACGCCAATATGATTGGCCCCGCGGGGAATGGGAGCGGCCTGCTGCCACTGCCCTGTGCGCGCATCGAAAACCTGATGGTAGGTGACCGCCACCCGCTGATTGGCATAGCCGCCGATAATGTGCATGCGATCGTTCTCTGCAGCGGCCCATGCCATTTCGCTGCGTGGCACGGGTAGGGGCGGTGCTTCCGACCAGGTGCCGGATGGGTTGGCTTTTGGCGCCGGAGAAAAGGTGAAACGCTGTTCGAACGCGTCCGGCGGCAATTCGGTAATATTCGGGTCGTGAAGGTTGGCGTAGAGCCCGCCCCGTTGCACCACCTGCTTGTGCTCCGGCGTGGGCATTGCATCCATGCCTTGGTTGCCTTGCTGCGATCTAGTCTCGCGTCCAACGGCCACAAGCGCACCGCTCACACCTGCTATCAGGATATCGCGTCGCGAAAAGTTCATGGCGTGTTTGCTCCTAAGCATCGAGCCGGGCGTCTCGCCAAGGTGATACCAGCCAGGCCCAAACAACCGCCCGCTCGGCAGCAACGGAAGAGAACGTGATCGGCGTCGGCGGCCGCCAGGGCAGACGATACAATCGGGCGCATCGCTCGGCATCATGGAGCAGGTAGGGCCCTTTGAGTGGCGTCTGCAGCACGGCCGGCAGCCCCATCGCCTGCTTGACCGTCACCCCGAGCAACAAAGGTTTCCAAGCTGCATTTCTACCGTGGGCGCGCACGATGCCGCGAATCCGCTCCGCCGCAAACCATCCGAATGGCGAGATAAAATCGAAGAAGAACTCGACGGGCTTGTTCATCGATGTTGTCTCTTCATTCCGGAACACGATTTTCGTGATGGAATGGAAGACCTGACAGAAGGCGATCGGCGACCTCAGTAAGATCTTTGTTGTCGTGAGTTGTCTCTGCGAGTGTAACGGTCACGACGATGCCTGACTGAGATAGGCGTCGCGGAGCATAAATTTCTGAATCTTTCCCGATGCAGTTTGCGGGAATTCTTCAACAAAATGCCAGATGCGCGGAACTTTATATGACGCCAGCTTCTCCCGACAGAATTCCATCAGTTCCTGTGCATTGGATTGATCTCTCGGTTTGAGCTGGACGAACGCGATGGGCACCTCTCCCCAGACGGGGTCGGGGATGCCGACCACGGAAGCCTCAAGAATTGCCGGATGGGCGTGGAGAACATCCTCCACCTCGCGCGGATAGATGTTTTCCCCGCCGCGTATGATCATGTCCTTCAGGCGTCCCTGTACGCGGCAGTAACCATGCTTGTCCAAGCTACCGAGGTCGCCGGTATGCAGCCATCCCTCAGAATCAATCGCAGATGCAGTCGCGGCGGGATTGTCGAAATAGTCCTTCATGATCGAATAGCCACGGGCGCAGATCTCGCCAGTCGCTCCGCGCGGCACGATCGCCCCTGTATCCGGATTGACGATCTTGACTTCCGTTTGCGGCAACGGGCGGCCGACGGTAGAGATCCAGTCGGGATAGGGATCGTTTGGCAGCGTATGCGTCAGGTATGGGGACGCTTCGGTCTGGCCATATCCGATCGCAACGCTTAGGCCTCTTCGCTGAGCGCCCCGCACCACTTCTAGAGGAACGGGGGCGCCGCCAAGTGTAACGAGGCGCCACGATGAGAGGTCGCGGTGACTAATCGACGGTTCATCAAGCATGCGGATGAGCATCGTTGGTACGCAGAGCACGATCGTCCCACGCTCTTCCTCAAGCAGACGAAGCATATGATGTGGATCGTAGCCCGGCGGAAGAACATGCCTACCACCGGTTTGCAGCGCTCCTAACGTGCAGAGGCCGCATCCGGCTGTGTGGAACATCGGCATAGGATTGACCCAAACGTCCATCTCACCAGCGCCGATCGTACGGGCGTAGATCCGCCCATTATTGGCGAGATTGCGGTGCGTCAACCGCGCGCCTTTGGGGATACCCGTCGTTCCCGACGTGTACTGTATCTGGGCAACGTCGTCCCGTTTGACCTGCGGCAATTGTTTCGCTGTGTCGCCAGTCCTTTTGAACTCCCCCCAGCAGGATAGCGCAATGACCTCACGGAGGCCACTAGGCATCCCACGCACCTGTTGAAGCACCGCCATCAGATCGCGATTTCTATAAGTATTCTGGACGATGATGCCGCGAGCACGGGATTGCTTCAACACGAAGGCCAATTCTTCGGCGAGATAGGCCGGGTTGACGGTGACCAGCGTCAGGCCAGCAAGCGCTGCACCAAACTCCACCAGAACCCATTCCGGCCCGTTCGCCGACCAAATAGCGACGTGCTCGCCTGGCGCGAAGCGTTGCAAGAGCGCGCGTGCAACTTTCTCAGCATCTGCAAGTAATTCCGCGAACGTCCAGCGGCGGCGCAATCCTGTCTCTGCGTGTCCCTCCACGAGCGCTGAGCGAGTGGACCACCGCGCGGCCGCGGCGCGCAGGGCGTCGCCAATCGAAATATCCAGGACCGGCTCGCGAGGGTCGGCGGGCTGATAGGACTGAGAATCTGAGATGTCCGATGTCATGGTGGGCACAGGCTCCTCGATCAGCTCTACATGGCTCCTCAAGCCAAAGGCGCGCGTAGGCTCATCGTTGGTGGTGTGCCGAGGCAGACACTGGAACAGTGGTCTACGGCGCGGAGCACCGTCGAAAGACCGTTAAGATCGGGGACTACGCGGCCCGGACGCGCGAGACCATCGACGCTACCGTGCTAACCTGCAACAGTTGTTCACGTCAGTTCTCGAAACCCCAACGTCTCCAGTTGGCGCGAACCTTCTCCTGAATCGGTTTTGGATAGTCCTTCTCGAAGGACAGGATCCGCATCCTCGGCAAGCCAACTCGGTCCTGCAGGTAAAGGCAGCTATAGATGACTAAACCGCCTTTGCCGCGAAGGTGTTCGTTTACGCTGTGGTAGGCCTCGAGGCCCGTTCCCTTCGAATCAATGTCGGGAAAATGATAGGTTCCGAGCGTCGGATGGTTGCGGGTCGCCAAAGCCCAAGTAACCAGGTTGGGGTCAGCCGGGTCGATGTCCTCCCCGACGACGATGATCTTGGTACAGACCTGCCCGACATGCTGTGTCCAGAACGATGTCGCGATTTTCTTGATGAAATCATCGACCTTCAACCCGGTGATGTTGTGCCAATCGCTTGGCACACGGATCACCAGCCAGTGAAGCGCGGACTCGAATGTCGTCATGGCATCGATCACTGGCAACCCTGCCTCGCGTAACGCGACAACGATATCGGCCGAACAGAAGAAGCCCATACTGACGTGGCAATTGTCCGTGGGCACTCCAGGGAGCGAGATCGGCAGGATGGGGTCGTTCCGGAAAGTGATAGCCGTAACCGTCTGTCGGGGCGCCGCCCCAGTTTGAAACGGTAGATAGCCAGGATACTCGCCGAACGGCCCTTCGACTTCGACCTCGGAATGGGAGATCACGCCCTCGATGACGATCTCAGCATCTGCCGGCACGAGGAGATCGTTCGTTTCGCATTTGACCATGTCGATTGCGTCGCCCAATAGCGCGCTCGCCTGATCATACTCGTTGACCCAGTCGGGGCATCGGGACCCCGATTGGGTCGCCACAGCCGGGTTCACGCCGAGCGCACACGCCCACGGCATGTCTTTGCCCTCCCTTACCCACATGCGCCAAATCATTCCGTTGTGCTGTGCCGGCACCCAGAGCCCCGTCATGTGGTTGCGATCGACGACCATCGCGCGATTCGTTGACCAGTTCGTCCAGCGTCCGTCCGGGGTCCTGACGATGTTGATGCCAGCGGTCTGAAGATACCGACCGCCGTCCCCGTCGTGTCCAACCGGAGCCGGGAACTTGGAAATGTCGATATCATCCCCGAACCACTTGTTCTGCTTGCAAGGAGCCGCCAAGGCATCGACCATTCGCGGTGGCTGCGCCTTCCCGTTTTGGATAGCGTCGAGATACGCGCGCTGGATGGACATCAGATCGGTGGTTGGCGGCAGCCCAAGCATGACCGCGAGCCGGCCCCAGGGCTGTCCCGGCGTCCCACTTTTGGCCATGCCGAAATCAGCGGCCCGGAACCCCGCCGGACACCCTTTGACCTTGTTGAAGATGGCCCCGGGAGACAGCGTTTCCGCCGTCCGACGGAAAATCGCCCCGAGCTCAAGATACCAATCGACTTCGTCATTGATCTCGACCAGTTCTCCCATGTCCTTGAGCGCGTCGAGGTAGTCACGATACGAACGCGGAATGCGAGCACGATCAATCGCTACGACGCTCGGCTTCATGAATTCGTGCTTTTGTTCGGGCGTTGAAACGCCCTCGGCTGCCGGTGTGACAAAGGTCATGATCACTCTCCAAGCGGCGAGCCGGCGTGACTTACTGGCGAGGTGACCAGAGGCCACAGGATGCATCAGGAACGGCAGACAGCCGCGGATTGCGGGGTGCCTCTCGCGCACGCACCTTTCTCTAACTCCGTTATTTACGAAAGGGATTGCATGAATACGCGCGACCAATTCGCGCGGCTTGATTTATGAGTTGTCTCTTTGAAAGACTTCGATCGTGTCGGCAGCATTCGGTTCCTGAAGATCGATCGCCTTAACTTCTCGTTCAGCATCTTACGCAAGCATAGCATATATGAAGTCGACAATGGCCGAAAGGTACAGAGGTACAGACCGACGTATCAGGGCATTCTCCGCCAGATTAGGAAAGGTCAGCTAATCCACGCCAATCTGACCAAGGCATCGTAAAAAGGTGGAGGCCATTACATCTGGGTGTTCGCGAACCTGGCCACGGTTGCATAGATGTATGCCGAATCGCGCGAATCAATAATCTTGGAGGCGTTGCTGGATGGGTCCGGCGGCGTACTCGTCTCAGATTCTACACCGCGTATGATTCTCTACCGTGTGCTCGGCAGAAATGCTTGATCCATCTGATGCGCGACATCAACGAGGATTTGCACACGAACCCCTTCAATGACGAATTGAAGGAGATCAGGGGGCGGTTTGGCGCGCTGCTCCGCGAAATCGTCAGGACTATAGACGCGTATGGCCTGACGACTCGATATCTGAGCAAGCACAGGAAATCGGCTGCAGCATCGAGCGCGTCGTTGCCATGAGATGCGCAACGGAGCTGGGTCTGCTCTCAAAAAACGCATTGAAAAGAACAGAGATGAACTGTTCAGGTTCCTCGATTACAACGGCGTGGCCTGGAACAACAACAATGCGGAGCATGCCTTGCGAGCGTTCACGCGGCTGCGAAACGTAATGACGACGAGCACGCCAAAAGGACACCGCGAACACCCCCACTGCTTTCTTGGACTTCATGCGATCGGGCCGAATGGAGATTGAAGGCTAATCTGGACGATAGAGACGCCGAGGCTCTTTGGAGAGGGCTAAGATTGAGAAGTGATGGCCGATCAACAAGGCAACCAACATCAAGGCGAATGAACCTCTCGCGATGCAATAATTGGCGGCTTGAATAGGCAGCTCTTTTTCATGGGCGGCCAATCAGGCTCCGTGCCTGCCACGTCCGAAGTTACGTCGACTGCGGATGTGCCAAAACAAAGGGTCGCCACTCCGGCTTCGGGCCACGAACGGACCCTGCGGTGTACACATCAGCTCAGAGAAACTGGAATTGGAGGGGAGTCCTACACCCATCTCAACTACTTCCGCTGGCCAAGTAGTGCTATCGACAAACGACACAATTCCCGTGATTGCACGGAATTTTACTCCAGCGGCCTTTGGACGCCCATCTCACACCGTTTCAAACGGCGGGCTGGCCAGCACGACGGATGTCTCGATCTGTCGCTCCGGAATGCTCCAATAGGTCTTGAGCAGTGCTGTCTTGCATTCGGGGGAAGCCAATTCGAA
>JASHRR010001274.1 GCA_030037185.1 Xanthobacteraceae bacterium
GCCAATCCGATTGCTGATCTCGACGCCAAATGGGCCGGCCCGCCCGGCACCATCACCTCCAACGCCACTTTCCTGCGCAACGTCTACAACGGATTCCGCAATCGCGATTGAACGAGAGGCATCGCGACAAGCGGTGCCGGCGGACCCCCATGGGGATGAGCTCAGGGCGATCGACACTCATGGTAGCGGTCGCCCCGTTCCCGGCGGTTGCTTTATCTTTCCGGCTATCTGGTCGCGGGGTTACCCCAGCCAGGCGACCGCGAGGGCCGCCGGCACAGTGCTTAAATTGCGAGCCGTCCGTGCGTTGCAAATCTGCCTTTGATCGATGCTCCGGCAGTCCTCGGGCGGCAAAGCACCAGCGCCGCTGGCGAGCGCGGCACCCAACGACGCGCCTTTGCCAATGACAGACCTGCTGGCGCGCAACAGAGCAGCGCATTGGAGCCGTTGGCCGCTGGCGCAATGGGCTTTGCTATCCATTCCGCCCCTTGCTGGCCTATTGGAACCCTGGCTTATCCCACTCAAATATTTTTCGCTCCGCCCTCCTGGGCATGCGATCCGTATCCGGCAAGGGCGGGTGAGCGGCCGCCTCGACGCGCCCGCGACGACCGCCGATGCAACAGGGTCTCCAAATGTCGCACCCCGGTGCTGAGAAACCCGAGCAGGTCCGCGTGGACATATCGCCCTCCGAGCAGGTGACCGCGCTTGCCTATCGGGCCGCATCCCATCATCGCACCGGCGTCGTCCTGATCCTCGCGCATGGCGCTGGCGCGGGCCAGACCGCGAGCTTCATGGTCCGCTTTGCGACTTCGCTTGCGGCGCGTGGAACCGACACCATAACGTTCAACTTCGTCTACGCTGAACACCGCCGGCGCGTACCCGATCGCAATGACAAGCTGGAAGGCTGCTATCGCGCCGTGATCGAGGCTGTCCACAGCGGGAAACTTGATCATGCTCCTTGCCGAAAACTCGTGATCGGCGGTAAATCGATGGGGGGACGCATTGCCTCCCAGGTTGCGGCGCGCGGCCAACAGGGCATTGCCGGCCTGGTGTTCCTGGGGTACCCGCTGCACCCGCCAGGCCGGCCCGACCAGCTGCGCTCGAAGCACCTGCCCGACATTCGCGTGCCGATGCTGTTCGTTCAAGGCTCGCGCGATGCCTTCGGAACGCCTGAGGAGCTGCGGCACGTCCTTCGCGGAGTGGAGGCGGCTGCCGACCTCTGGGTGGTGGAGGACGGCGACCATTCCTTCAAGGTCCCGCAACGATCGGCGATGCCGCAGGAAGAGGTCGACGCGTTTGTTCTCGATGCGATTGTGCGGTGGCTGGACCAACGCATCGCGTGAAAGCAACAGCCATTTTGCCGTGGCGGTGTCCGAATCAGATCGGGCTTCCAATCGACGCGTCGGGTCCAAAGGGTCGGGTGCCGCCGGAGATGCCGCCAGCGAGTGTGGAACGGCAATCCCGGTGACGGCTTGCCGCTGGACCTACGGCGCATTCGCGAAGACCAAACCAGCTCGCCTCACCGTCGCGGGCATCCAGGTCTTTCCTGCGGCGGGTAACGCGCAGGACGTGGATGGCCGCACGGAACCCGGGCATCCGGGACAACTGGCTCACGCGCTCGTGCGCCCGGCGGCGTCGCCCAATCAGCGCTCTTTGTTTTCTCTGCGCTCCCTCTCCACCGCCCGAAACCCAATGTCGGCGCGGCAGAAGCCGTCCGGCCACTTGATCTTGTCGACAGCTTTATAAGCGCGTGCCTGCGCCTGCGCCACCGTGCTGCCAAGCGCGCAGACGTTGAGCACCCGGCCGCCGTTGGCGAGGATGCGGCCGTTCTGGCGACACGTGCCGGCGTGGAAGATCTCGACGCCTTCGACTTCTGCCGCTTCGGCGAGGCCTGCGATCTCAGAGCCCTTGGGGTAGTGGCCCGGATAGCCCTTGGCGGCCATGACGACGGCGAGCGCGGCGTCGCCATGCCAACGAAGCGCGAAATTCTTGAGCACGCCGTCGCGCGTCGCCAGCAGCGCCGGCAGCAGATCCGACATCAGGCGCAGCATCAGCACCTGGCATTCCGGATCGCCGAAGCGTACATTGTATTCGATAAGCTTTGGCCCCTCCTGTGTAATCATCAAGCCCGCATAGAGAACGCCCTTGTAGGGCGTTCCCAATGCCTTCATGGCCCGGACGGTCGGCCGTATGATCTCGTCGAGAGAGCGCCTTTCGATCTCGCCCGTCATCACCGGAGCCGGCGAATAGGCACCCATGCCGCCGGTGTTGGGGCCCTCATCGCCGTCGAACGCGCGCTTGTGGTCCTGGGCGGCGGCGAGCGGCACCACGCTATCGCCATCGCAAAGGACAAAGAACGAGGCTTCCTCGCCGGTAAGAAATTCCTCGACCACGACCGCTTCGCCGGCCTCGCCGAACGCACCACCAAACATCATGTCGATGGCTGCTTCGGCCTCGGCGAGCGTCTTGGGCACCACCACGCCCTTGCCGGCGGCGAGCCCCTCAGCCTTGATCACGATCGGCGTCCCCGCGCGCCGCGCATATTCCCGGGCCGGCACGGCCGCCGTAAAGCGTTCGTAGGCTGCCGTTGGGATCTTGTTGGCGCGGCACAGGTCCTTGGTGAAACCCTTAGAGCCTTCGAGCCGGGCGGCGGCCCGCGACGGGCCGAAAGCCTTGATGCCTGCAGCTTCGAGATCATCAACGATGCCGGCCACCAGCGGGATTTCCGGCCCCACCACGACAAAATCGACGACGTGGGCCTTGCAGAACGCTACAACCGCTTGATGATCTGCGTTATCCAGGGCGACGCACTCCGCTTGCTGCGCGATGCCGGCATTGCCGGGCGCGCAATAGAGGCGATCCGTCAGCGGACTTGCGGCGAGCTTCCACGCGAGCGCGTGCTCGCGTCCGCCGGCGCCGAGTATAAGTATGTTCATGAACACCACCGCGGACGAAAAGGACAGTCGGTCGTGTAGCATGATCCCGCCGCGCTGCAAGCCGACGACCGTAACCCAGTTCTGGTGAACGGCCGCTGGCCGTCTCCCGTCCCCGGCAAGCGGGGAGGAGGGCAAACAGCTGGACTGAGCGCGCCCGATGGCCGATACCGTTCCTCGCATGAACGAGCCGCGCATCAATATCCCGGAATGGACCGTCTCGGAACTTTCGGCCGCGCTCAGGCGCACTGTCGAGGATACCTATGGCCACGTGCGGGTGCGCGGCGAAGTGTCGGGCTACCGCGGCCCGCATTCCTCCGGTCACGCTTATTTCGCGCTCAAGGACGAAGGTGCGCGAATCGACGCAGTCATTTGGAAAACCGCGTTCGGCCGCATGCGGATCAGGCCCGAGGAAGGGCTCGAGGTGATTGCCACCGGCCGGCTCACCACCTACCCGGGCCGCTCGAGTTATCAGCTCGTGATCGACAGCCTGGAACCGGCGGGTCTTGGCGCCCTGATGGCGCTGCTGGAGCAGCGCAAGCGGAGGCTCGCGGCGGAGGGCCTGTTCGATGAAACACGCAAGCAGCGCCTCCCCTATCTTCCGGCCGTCATCGGCGTGGTCACCTCGCCGACCGGCGCAGTGATTCGCGACATTCTCCACCGGCTCGCCGAGCGGTTTCCGCGCCGCGTGGTGGTCTGGCCGGTCCGGGTGCAGGGCGAAGGTGCGGCCGAGGAGATTGCTGCCGCGATCCGGGGCTTCAACGCTGTTGCGGCCGATGGTCCGATCCCGCGTCCCGATCTGTTGATCGTGGCCCGCGGCGGCGGATCGATCGAGGACTTGTGGTGCTTCAACGAAGAAGTGGTGGTGCGGGCCGCCGCGGACAGCATGGTCCCGCTGATCTCAGCCATCGGTCACGAGACGGACGTCACGCTGATCGATTTTGTTTCCGACCGCCGTGCCCCGACGCCGACCGCGGCAGCCGAAATCGCCGTGCCGGTGAG
>JASHRR010001275.1 GCA_030037185.1 Xanthobacteraceae bacterium
AGGGATCCACCGGGTCTCGACGGCCTTGCCCTTGCGGATGGTTTCGGCGTGCCGCTCGGGCTCGGCGCGGTCGATCGCGGCGCGCGAGAAGGAGCTCGCCATACACTTGATGTCACGGAGCTTGCCGTCGAGGAGGGGCTGGACGATGCGCGGAGATGCGGTAACGATTGTCCCCCTGCGCATCAATGAATTGGCCAGGCGCGGCAACGAATCCTGGCCAAGGAAACCCCGGGGAGGGCGTGGTCAAGCGTGCGCGTGCAGTTCGAGTGCGTCAAGGACAGTCAATCTAGTCAGAGGCCCATGCTATTCGCCGGCTACAAAAACGCGCAGCGACTCGTGCCAAGCAGGTCGTGGCCGACATCATCGAAATCGGAAAGCGGCTAGGGAAACGCAAAGCATCAGTTGGCCACGGGCAATGGACAACGTGGCTTCAAGAAAATTTCGAGTGGTCGGTCGACAACGCTCGATGTTACATGGGGATGGCTCGTTTGAGCGCCAAAAACCGCAATGTGCGGTTTTTGCCGGCGTCGGTTGCATATCTGCTGGCGCCGCCGGGCACTCCGCATGAAGGTGATCGACGATGTGATAGCGCGCGCCGAAAGACGAGAAACGGTCACGCCTGTTCAGGTGACCCGCATACCGTCGAAAGCGGCAAACGTGGTCGTGCCGGCCTACGTGTCAACTGAGCCTGCTCGTGTCATACAGCCAGTCTACGTGCCGTCGCCGGAGCCATACGAACCCGCTAAATCCGAACTGTCATACGACGTCGCAGATGATGTGGCGCGGTTTGCTGAGGCCGCTCGCGCAGTTGAGGGAGAAGGTCACACTTCCGCCACCCAATAAATTACCGCTCGCCGAGGCGGTGCGCACCCAAATGCCGACCACGAACCCAGCCGACTGGCAAGAGCTCGGTCTTGTCCCCGCTGGCAGTGGCGCTGGAGAAAATGTTCGGCGGCGATGATACCGAGCGCACTGTTGAGAGAGGAGACGAGGCCGCCGTAGTAGGGCGAGGGCGGCGAAGTAGGCTGCGGCTATGTCGGCGCCCAGCGTGGCCTTGCGGCTTCCCGGTACACGCGAAGCTTAAGCGCTCCTCCCCATCTGACGGTATTCAACCATCCCTCCTCTCGTGTCAGGAGGGAGCCATGAAATGGACGTTTGCGGCGTCGCCTTTGCCGCGACAGTGGAGTCGGCGGCAAGGGGAACAAGCGCGGTTGCGGTCGGGGCAATGACAGCCGTGAACTGTGCCCATGCTGCGACGATCATGGTGACGACAGCCAACAACGGGACATCGATCGTTCTGGTGGCGGGCGAATTCCAGTAAGGCGACGAAATCGAATTCAAGGCTAAAACGGACTCGTTATAGAATGCGATCGTCTCCTTCCAGAGCCCCGGCGGCAATGCGGCCGGGATAGCAATCGGCCGCGCTATCAGACAGAGCCAAGCGATTCGTCACCTTCGTCGGTGACGCGGTGAAAGGGCTTGTCGCGCAGCCGCTGTCCACGCGCCCTGTTCTAAAGGAAGAGTTGGCAATATTCCATCGGATTGGATGAGGGAATAGAGGGAAGTCTCTACCATACCACCACCGGCGTCAAGGCGCTGGCTCTGGCCAGCGTGCTCAACTTTGTGAAATATGATTGCTCGGAGAGCGAGGAGGTGTTGATGCGTAACACCGCAGCAAACCATTTGATACGCCAATACGTAAAGCCGCTTCTACGACGATTGTGGCCCTGGAGACACAAGAACCTCAACGGCATAAGGGTCAACTATTTGCACCGCCTTGACGGTGGCGGAGCCGCATTCGGTCAAGACTACATTCCATATCTTCGCAACCGTGGGATGCCACGCCAAGCACGCACATTCGAGTGGTGTGCTGGGCCAGGGTTTATTGGCTTTTCTCTGCTAGGATGTGGGCTTACTGAAACTCTCTGTCTGGCGGACATCAACCCCGATGCTGTCGCCGCATGTCGCCGCTCGATCAATGACAATGGGCTGGTAACGCGGGTTAACGCCTATCACTCGGACAATCTCGCCGGCATCCCCCCATTTGAAAAATGGGACCTCGTGGTCGGCAACCCGCCGCATTACCATGATGAACACGCCGGAAGTTTGCTCAAACACGATCCAGAATGGCGCATACATCGCGAATTTTTTTCGCAAGTCGGTGCCCACCTAAAGCCTAGCGGCGTCATCGTGCTGCAGGAAAACAGTGAGGGCTCCACTGCAGAGAGCTTCCGCGAGATGATCGAGAGGGCAGGCCTTGAAATCTCGTTCGTAGAGTTCGGTTCAAAGCACCGCACGCCTCACGGCCATCTCTATTACATCGGCATCGTGCGCCGAGGGGATGTTGTGCCTGCATGGGCAAAGGGCCCAATTTTTTGCTAGCAGTTCCTGCCCCATCTCGCTGTGTCCTCTTCAGTTTCAGGGCCTTCTACTGCGCGGCTCGCTCGGACGTGACGGCGAAATTTTCGGCCAGCCATTCGGGGAGTTGTTGCCGCCGTTGGTCTGCCGCCACCTCAGCCGGGCTTTCAATGGGTGCGGCCGTCCATCGATGAAGATCCGAACCGTGAGCGGCCGAGCACACGAAAGGGATTCCAGCGATCGACGAGTATGACACCCCAAGTGGGAGTGCAAATGACACGTGGTGTTCATTCGCAAGTGCAGGAGCAAGACGTTGTTCGGGCAGATCCGACAGCATCTTGGCGAAGTGTTCCACAAGTTAGCGACGCAGAAGGAAAGTTGGATCGAGCAAGGGCATCTGCAGCCGGAGCAGTACACATGTTGATCTCGATTCCACCGAAATACACGGTGTCGCAAAGTGGTCGGCGATATTAAGGGAAAAAGCGCGATCTATATCGCCCGTGTATATGGAGAAAAAAAGATATTTCGTTGGCCAGGGCTTCTGAGCTCGCGGGTGTTTCGTGTCTACTGTCGGGGACGAAACCGCGATCCGGGAATACATCAAGAACCAGGAGGAGGAAGACGACCGTTTGGAGCAACTGAATCCTTGGCGCTAACGGCCACCTTCAGGTGGCCATCAAAACTGGGGTCGCGTCAGCGACCCCACCAGCCCAATGGCCGCTTTGAGGGCTCCGAAATAAAACCCCCTGGCTCTGCCCTGATCTATGAACATCTTTTCCGAGGGTATACCCATGCCAGATACGGTCGGATTGGGCGGACCGCGCCGCATGGTAAGGGCGCCGAGCGGCCTTTCGAGGAGTTCGATCTGGCCGAGTTCGATGTCGCGAGCGTCCTTGGGGCACCTGGCCGTTGTGGGTGCGGACCGCGCATGACGCGACACGCTGTTCGGGCGGTGAGGATGGCAAGCTTCATTAGGGCGTCGGCGGTCGTCAACTGGCTCGACTCGATGTCGAAGCCCCGGCTTTTCATCACCCAGAACAATTGCTCGGTGTTCCATTCCACCGCAGACGGTACCAGCCGACGATCTGCAGCGCCGTCTCGATAACCATCCCCCGGCAGAGCCCTGATCTACGAACACATGCGACCGAACTGACTCAGCCAGCGGAAGGACGTTGTGATGTGTTGGTCATGGATGTGTGACTCTCGTCGGCAATGGAATTTTCCTGCTGGGACCGCTGGGAGCATGATTCGGGATTCGGGATGGCTCTTTCTCAGTGCACAGGATCGCAGCACGCTGATCGCGCTGGCGCGAGAGGGGTCGGCGCGAGTCTCGTTTGACGCGCCGCGCCCTGTCTGCGTGCGAGAAGCCCATCCACCGACTCCTTTACGATAAACGGATGTGTGATCGGCCTGAACGGCGGCAAATCATGCAGCCAACCTTAATGCGCCTGAGATTTCATCAAGCGTGGCTTTTTCCGCCTCACTCACCTTCGTGCCGCCGAGGCCAAACCAGCTACCCTCGCTCGCGGCTTCGGCAACATGCTGGCTGATCTGGCGCAGCCAGGTCTTGAAAGCCGCGGCGTCGTCCGGTGCGTTTGCGTCGACCGCGGCTCCCGCCTGCGCTAATGTCTCGATGCACTTCGCCTTGATCTCAGGCGGCTTTAAGCCGCTGAGCTTCGCTTTCATGCCGTCGCGCGCGCTGCGGCCTTGCGAAGTTTCAAAATCGGCCACCACGGCCTTGATCAGAGGCTTGGTCGTCGGGTCGGTTTTGGCTGCGGCCAGGGCGCTGGATCCGGCGAAGCTCTCTTTGAGGAGGCCCCAAAGACCGCTCGGATCTGCGGCCGAAACCGCGATCCCCGCCATCATCATGCTTTCCAAAAGCAGCTGCCATTCGTCGGGCGTGAAGTTCGACTTATCTGCCATGATCGCTTCTCCTCCAATTAAAAGCGGTGCTCTTGCGTCGCCTTGAGCTTGGGAACGGGCTGGGCAAGCCTCGTTGGGGAGTTCGGGGCTGATGCGAGGTGGCTCGTGCGCTTAGCCTTCATCAACGCTCGATTCAGCATCTCGGAGCGCCTCCCGTGCTGACGTGCTGATCAGTGGGGAATGGCCCAGAGATCAGCCGGCCGCTCCGCCGGGATGCCGACACTCCTCGAAACCAACAGAGAAGGGGGCCACCGGTTCCCGAGTGCTAACAGCCTCTTTGAAGAGGGGCAGGGGTCCGGCCTTCCCTCACCAGTACCGCTTTCCAGGGCTCTGCCGTTTGCTCTCCAGACGGAAGCAACACAGACGTCATCCATCTGGCTCGTCGGATCGAGCGATAGTGTGACACTCGCAAACGAAAGGGCGAGAAAAGGGCGAGAACGGTGTGAGCAGCCGACAAGGCTAGAAAGGTCTGGCAGGGTGAAAGTCCCTGTACTGTCAATTGCCTGGGTTCGGACGGTTAGCATATCCGGTGCGTGCGGAGGCAACAAAGCACGATAGGCCCGTATGTAAAAGCCCCGGCTGCCCTGCGGCAGTATTCGCAGCGGTAGGAACGATCTGGGGGTCGAGCAAACTTGGAGGCCGGGACATAAAGGAATATCTGCAACCTCGAGAATCGTTTCCACGAGAAGTCGTTATTCGTGGGACATACGCGGGAAGCCGACCCATCACTGTTTGGGGAAGGTCTTTGACATCGTGGAAGAAGCAGGTGAGAGCACACGGTGTACAGCATCCAAGGAAAGAGAGATAACGTCGGGAAGCTCCCCGTGGGCACAGGGACTGCGTACAACCTGCCAAGACTCTCCAAACGAGGCTAAATGCCGAAGCAGGAGAGGGTCCAACGGGAGTGGCACATGAGCCCGTAGGAGCGATGACGGAGGGGTAACGCCCTCGGAGGAGATGGAACTCACATCTCCCTAATGGAGGTAACACCGAAGTTGGGCAAAGGGGCTCAGGACACTTGGCGGCTTTTTCGCCGTATGGCGGTCGGCTTGATAAAACCGGCGTAACGCCACGAACAGGTCATGAGGCGAGGCTGGAGGCAAACCAGAATGGCGGGGGTGTACACGGACCAGCGTTAAAACCTCTCCAAACTTGGGGCGGAAGAAAAGCCAAGGTTTCAAACCGGACCCGGGAAATCTGGCCGTCCGGGATTATAGGGGGGCTTCGGGAACGCAGCAGCCGACAAGGCCGCAGTCTAGCGGAGTGCAAGTCCCCGTACCGCCAATTGCCTGTCGTCGGGCGGTTAGCATATCCGATGCGCGGGGAGGTAACGAACCGCGTTCTGCTCGGACGTAAAAGCCCCGGCTGCCCTGCGGGAGTATTCGCAGCGGTAGGGACGATCTGGGGGGCGAGCAAACTTGGAGGCCGGAA
>JASHRR010001276.1 GCA_030037185.1 Xanthobacteraceae bacterium
GTTCCGGCCCGACCGGCTGGTCGCCGCGCTGAAAGGGAGGATTGCTGCATGAACATCGCATCTATGACCGCACAGGCGGAATTCCGTGCCGCAGGCACGGATCTTTCCGAACGCCGCCGCAGCGGCGTTTCCAGGGGGCCGCTGATCGATATTGCTTCAGGCGAGCGCGGGATTTCGTGGGGCGAAGATGGCGCTGCCACCCTCGGCGCGCTGACGACGATTGCCACGATCGCGACCGATGGGCGCCTGGGCGCGGCCTATCCGGGGATCGCGGCGAGCGCGAAAGCTATCGCCACGCCGCAAGTACGGCATATGGCAACCCTCGGCGGCAACCTCGTCCAGCGTTCGCGCTGCTGGTATTTTCGAAATCCGCGTATCGATTGCCTGAAGAAGGGTGGCAGTAGCTGCCCGGCCCGATCAGGCAATCATCTCTATGGCGTCGCCTTCGACCTCGGTCCGTGCGTCGCGCCGCATCCCTCGACCATGGCGGCGGCACTGATGGCCTATGATGCGCGCATTGCGACCGACCGCCGTGATCGCTTGACGATCGCCGAGCTGCTTGGCGACGGTTCCGATGGACGTGCGGATCATGCCCTGCCGCCCGGCGAGATGATCACCAAGATTGTGCTCCCCGCTCCGCTGGCCGGCGAGCGCGCAGCCTACAAGCGTGCGATCAGCCGCGCTTACGCCGAATGGCCGCTGGTGGAGGTCTGCGTGCGCTTGGGAATCGCGGATGGGAAATTCCAGCTCGTGCGCCTCGCCGCCGGCGGCATTGCGCCGGTGCCGCTTCGCCTCACGGCCTGCGAAGCTACGCTGCAGGGCAAGCCGGCGAACGCGCAAGCAATCGCGCAAGCAGCAAAACAGGCCACGTCAGGTGCGAAGCCATTACCAATGACTGCCTACAAGCTCTATCTGCTTGAAGGTCTGGCACTCGATCTCCTGGAACGTCTCATAGCATAGCAGCATTCAGCTATGGCTCGGCTGCACGCCGATCCGGAAGTCCACAGCGTGCGGTTGCCCGGCGCGCAAGGAGCTCCGCAACCGGAGGTCCGCGTCTGAAGTGCTGCTCGATTCAGTCCAGCATCCGCTGCATCGGGCAATCCCACATTGGCACTGACCATGAGCATGTCGGGTCTCGGCGTACAATGTTGCCAAGGCGGCGCCTTCCCGCGGGTGCAGGTCATTGGAAGGTGATCATATCCGTGCGGCTCAGCGTTGGCGCTTTTGGCTTCAAAGGCACATTAGCTAGGTTGCCATTGCGCTGATTTAATATTTGATAAAACCCGATGGCCGTTTCGTAGTCGGTGGCTGCCGTGGTGGTATCCACCGGGACGACGACGGTGTAACCGCGCAGTGTCGCTCCGACCGATGTGTAGGCCACCGAGCCGCTGACCTTCCAGCCGACCATAATGATCGTCGTGATACCCTTCGCCTTCAGCGCCTTGTCGAGATCGGTGTTGTAGAACCTGTCCTGGGCGATGTTCACGATCTTGATATCGCCCGGAGCTGGAGCGACCTCCGGCAGCCATTTGGACATGTTCGGCTCACGGGTGCCGTATGCCACGACCAAGCTGGCCTTGCGTGCCCGCTCCATGAATGGGGTCATGGCCGGCAGCATCTGGCTCTTGCATTTCGGCTGGGCGTTGCAGATGGGCTCAACGTAGTCGAGCACCAGCAAAGCGGTGGTCGCTGGGTTAAGGGTAACGCGGACCGGGTCCGGCAGCGCCGGCATTTGCAGGCTCAGCAAAGGCTTGGCCGATTGCGCTTGAGCCGCTCCACCACACAGCGCGGGGAGGAGAGCGCTCGTCAGCAGGATAATACGAAAGTGCGTCATGTTCGAAATCTCTTCAACGAGCTGTTGTCACTGTTCCGATTTGGCAAGACGAGGCAGCACGTCCTTCATCCGAGCTTCAGCGTGAGGGACTTTAAGCACCATATTAATGCGGTTCTCGATTGAAGGGAATTAGCCTCTCTCCTTTTTCGGGCTGGGTAACGATGCGACGGCGCCGGGCCGCATGATCCCAGTCCTGGGGCGAGCGTGGTATCAGCGTCGTTGAACGCTTCCGGGCCGCTGTCTCGGAGCGGTCGGCCTCGGCGGCGCTTCTTCTGGAGCGCGGCCGTAGCCCTGTTCGAGGGTGCGGTTGGGTGCCGAGGCGGGACGGCGCGACGGCTTCTCGCCGGTTGTCGGGTCGCAGCCGACGGACCGAGTCCGCTCGGGCCGGAATTCAATTCCCCTTCCACATTGCAGTAAGACCTGGGTAGATCCGTAGTCTCGTCGGCATCGAGCAACGACAACGACCCCTATGCAGCCGTTCGAAGCTCTCCAATGCAGCCATCCCGATGCTGGCAAACCGATCATTCCGCGAGATGTGCTGCTAAACTCAGCGCGAATCTGACCGGTCATCGGTGAGATCGATCCGGCGCCACAGCACAGGAGCGAGACAGGACACCCGGTCGTGACAATCTGGATAACTTCGGCGAGGACATCGTACGGCTACGACCCAGTCATCGTCAGCGGGTTGTCCTGCGACTCGGGAATCGCCGCCTCGCTATTTGGCGTATGTGCGGCCCGGAATGCTGCGGGGGCCACGAGGAAGATCCGCCGCTTTTCACCTCGGCGGCTGCGCCAGAGCGCGGCCCTGGCATCCGTCAAGGTATCGTGGTCCCAATGCTTGCTCTGCAAGTACCTCGGCGATCAGTAGACCGTTGGTGACGAAGAAGGATTGGCAAGAGCAATGCAAGAGATCGTGGGAGCGCAATTCGCCGAGCCGATCGCAAAACTTCCGCCGTCTCACCCTGATCGCTTGACGGCCCTTCGCTCACCGCTTGCGGCGGGTCGATGCGCAGACCCGGGACTCTCGTCGGTGCGATCTCCGATCGCCGAACGGAACGGGTGCGCGAGCTCATAATGCTTCCCCTGAAATCGATTACGTCATGCGTCTCCTGGGTCCGCCGTTGTTAGTCCGCCTCGTGACCGAGTGGGCAACTCTGCCAAGTGGATCTTACGTTCGAAGGCGCGGAGTATTGATCGAAACTAATGAGGCGTTCCGGCCGATTGGGTGATTGAGGCGGACGAAGGCCTGCCGAAATGTTCCCTCGTTCTCCTTCGTGGGGACTTTCAATCGAAGGAGGCTGCCAAATCGTGCCCTACGCCTTCGCGCGCCCCCCTTCACTGCGCGCTGGAACGCGCCTGGTTGGCGCGGCAGGTTATACCTGCCCGTATTGCGTTCGATCGAGTGCGGCTTTCTCAAGCTTGGCGTAACGTCTTTCACGGATTTGAGGGCCTAGTCTTGAAGATTTTCTGGCGCATTTCGTCCCACAGATTTTCTTGAAGCTCAGCTCGGGAGAATAAGTCGGGGAGGATGAGCATGATATTGTTGGGGGTGCGAGGTCATTGCGCATCGCCGCTCGCCGCCGCGATGGAACTGGCGCGACGGCATGGACAAAATCAATGGCATCGGGCTGTCGTGGGCGACCACCGGTACAGGTCTCGCAACGGCCAACCTATCGAAGCTCACACCCGACCCGCCGGAACCAAAAGCGTTTAGCAGCGTTCGCATTTGTAGAGCATTGCGCGGGCTTGCCGGCGTTTGAAAAGAGTTTGGCAGACGTAGCGAGCCCAAAGCGGGTGCTGAATGGTGGCTAATGACATGGAGGAACTCGGTTATGCCACGCGTGAAGCAAGCTTCGAAGCGAAAAGCCGGGACGAAGGCCGTTCCGGTATTGGGTGCGGCCGGCCTGTCTCTATCACTAGCCGGGGGCACATCCGCAGCGGCCACTGGGCCGGTGGCGGATGCGTCGACGATGAAGAACACCACGCAGGGGCACGAAATTACTTTCGGCGAAGAGGAAATATCCGACGTCAGCTTGGCGACGTTCTACGTTTTCGAGAAGGAAAAGGCGGGAGCGTCCGAGTCTGGCATACAGCTTGCCAGAGGCGGCTGCGGAGGCTGTAGAGGCGGCGGCAGAGGCTGCGGCGGCTGCGGCGGCAGAGGTTGTGGCGGCAGAGGCTGTGGCTGCGGTGGCGGCTGGGGCTGCGGAGGTTGCGGGTGTAGCTGCTGTCTGTCATGGGGAGCTTGCCGCTGGTGCTAGATCGGGGCACGCTCTGATTATACTGCAGCGCTTAGGGCGGGCCTGACTGGGTTCGATTCAGTGACCTGTCTGTTGCACGCGGTCCATCGAATGCGAGCGCCAACGGCATTCACAATGCTGTTGGTGCCGCAACTCTATCGGAACGTGGTGTTGCGAGTGCCTTATCGTAGCAGCAAAAAGTGGATGGATCGGCTGTCGAGAGCCTGCGGTCCGCGGCAAGAACTGACGCCTCCCTTTGATTCAAAACTCAACGCACCGATGGTGTGCGCCAGGACCGCGCCGCCAACGTGAGGGCGAGGGTGCTGAGGCCATGTCAGGGTTGTCCTGCGCAACCCCAGTGGCACGCGGACAGATCGCTTCTCTTGCTGCACCGTCGACCGCCTCAACGGCCGCTCCGCCCCAGGACTGCCAGAGCAAGGTGGCAACAACACCGGCAATAAAAATGATCAAGGGGCGGACGAAGGCAAATGGAACTAGCCCCGCCCGCGCGTACGTTATCTGGTCAGCGGGCGGATCGGGCGCCGGAGGTTCCGACGCATCGGGCCCAGGTTCCTGCGTGAGTGGCGGCGCATTCTCATTCTGGGCCATGACACCTTCCTCATGATTTGCGCCTTGATTTGCCGGACCAAGGGGATGAGACTCTTGGGTCGTGGCCTCCTTGGCGGAGAGCTGAGAGTTTTTTTCTCGCCTTGCCTTAAGCCACTCCCAAACGTCGGCGGCGGCAAAGCCGGCGCCGCCAAGCACCCGAAGGACCACGGCCTGTGTGCTATCTCCTCCGATCAGGTTGAGTTTTGCACAAACCTGCTCTGCGCTGATTGTATCAGTGATAAACCAAGCACTTGGTGTCAAAGCGTAATTGTCCGGGTACACCGACTGTATCTTTGTGCCCAGCGTCTCAGACCCTTTGTGAGCTATGATTGAATAGATCGCCATAGCCTCTGATCTGTGTTGTTGAGGCGCTGAGAGAATGGATTTTGGGGGAGTGAACCGAACTGAGATGTATTGGTTCCATTAGGTCGGTCTGTCACTTGAAGCCGATCCCTTCTTCGCCCATGATCCCGCCAAGGGGAGGTGTTAGCGGCGACCTTCTGGAACACGTCGCGGAGCCCAGGCGTTGGCGCGGCAGGTGCCGTTGCGGTACCTCGAGAAAGAGCTGCCGCGCAAACCACCGAAGAGGACAATGATGGCGCGCTGGTGGAAATTCTTCCTTGCCTTGACTCGCCTCAGCAGCGAGGCGGTGTGCGAGATGTCGGCCGGCCGCGGGCTGAACAACGACTTTCATAACTATCGCGATAGCATCGTCGGTCAACCCGGGAACGGATACGCGCACACCTGCGAGCGGTGCGGCAAGCCGTTCGTGATATGACGGGACCGAGCAATGAGCTGGGCGAGCTGGACACTTTTCGCCAGTGCGACAACCTCACCAATCCACTGCGCCGCCAACGAGGCCGAATTGGGAGCGAGCTGCTGCCTCGATCAATGTCCATTTTATCGACCAACGGCTGAGCGGGAGTATCGGGGCTCACTCTGGTGCGGCCGGCGCGCTCCCGCGCGGCGTCGCTGCGCGCGCCAGTTCGAGGCGGCAACTAGTATGTTCCAGGGTGCCGCGTTTGAAACCCAATTGCTCGCACTTCCGGTCATGCACCATCCATGGCTTTTTGAAATCGTCGAAGCCAAGGCAGCTCGTGAGCAGGGGAGCTGAGCCAATCGCGACCGCAATCATGCCAGTCAGTCGCATGGGAACCTCCTGGTCCCCCCTTCGGTAACTTAGCGTGGTGGGTCGAGGTTCCCCGGCGCTGTCATGCTTGCGGCTGCCGCGGCTTTGAGTGACCGCTTTAGGTTTCGGTCTTACGTTGCGCGATCGGTGAGGAAATCTCGCCCGGTTGACGGATACTCAATCACCTGAATCCTCAATCGCGTACGCGAGAGTTAAGGGGGATCGAATGAGAACCTCTCCTCGCTCGGGCGCCGTCTATACAGCCACGGCCCGCAATCGTAAGCACCGTAATAGCCACTCAATGGCGCATAAGCATAGCCCGATGAGTAGTCGCAGCCCGGCGCGTAATTGTACCCCGGCGCATGGTGATATTCGGGCGTGCAGGCATCGTAACAGCCCCAAGTTTGTGCAGACGCCGAAGCGGTGAAGAGCACGAGGGCAAGTGCCAGTAAAGGTCGCATTGTTATTGCAGTTCTCGAGCTTGTCTCCAACATAACTCAGACTGGGTGATAAGCGTTCCGGTGGCTGCCGGTCGCACTTAGGTAGGGACTTCGCGGGATGGATGTGCGCAGCGGCCCCATGCAATAATGACCGGGTTCTCCACGGGCTCGCGGTTACAAGATCATGACCACGCCGAATGAGGCGCTTCGTACGATCCTACCGATCGCAGGTTGGGGCGACACGCAGGCAGCAGATGTCATGTTTACCGGTGGTAGCGATCCTGTGCTGCCGACGCCGTTCCACATCGGCGCGGCAGGCGCGGCTACTCTCGCTGCAAGCGGGCTCGCGGCCACGGAACTGTGGCAGGTTCGTACCGGGCGGCGTCAGCGAGTGACAGTCGATCTTCGCCAGGCCACGGCAGCGTTGCGCAGCGGCCGCTACCTTCAGCTCGCCGGCACGGAGGTTTCATCGGCGCGAAACACCATTATGGACTTCTATCCGACCCGCGACGGGCGCTGGTCCTATCTCCACTGCAATTTTCCCAACCATCGCGCGGCGGCACTCAGCGTGCTCGGTGTAGCGGAGGATCGTGAGGCCGTGGCGCGCGCAGTGGCCACTTGGAACGCCGCCGATCTTGAGGAGGCGATCATTGCTGCGAAGGGCGCCGGCGGCATGGCGCGAACGCAGGCAGAATGGGCGAGACATCCGCAAGGCGCTGCGGTCGCGGCGTTGCCGCTCATGGAGATCATGCGCATCGGCGACAGCGCCCCCAAACCCCTTCCAGAGGGCGATCGGCCGCTCTCGGGCATCCGCGTCCTCGACCTGACTCGTGTCTTGGCCGGACCGACGTGTGCCCGTACGCTCGCCGAACATGGCGCTGACGTCTTGAGGATCACTGGCGCTCATCTCCCCAGCCTTGGATACCAGGAATTGGATACCGGGCACGGCAAGCTGTCGGCCGAACTCGACCTGCGCGCTCGGGCCAATGTCGATATCCTGCGCGGGCTGGTGCGCAAGGCAGATGTCTTCTCGCAAGGATATCGTCCGGGCACCTTGACCAACCGCGGCTTGTCGCCGGAGGAGCTGGCCGCGATCCAACCCGAGCTCGTCTACATTTCGCTCTGTGCCTTCAGTCACGCCGGCCCGTGGGCGTCACGGCGCGGCTTCGACACGGTCCTGCAAGCCGTCAGCGGCATGGCGATACGGCAGGCGGAGTGCATCCGGGGGAAGTCTCCGGCGCCGCAATTCTACCCGGTTTCAGCGATCGACTATTGTACAGGTCACTTGATGGCGTTTGGTGCGATGGTGGCATTGGCGCGCCGGGCGCGGGAAGGTGGCAGCTGGTTGGTACGGATCTCTCTCGCTCAAGTCGGCAAGTGGATCGTTGATTTCGGCGAAGTGCCGCCTGCGGCGCTTAAGGGTATGCCAGCTGAGTTCACCGCCAGCGAACTGGAACGTTGGTCGACGGTCACTGAGACCCCATCCGGCCGGCTCCGCCACCTCAAGCCAGCCGTGCAGTTATCCGAAACCCCGCCGTACTGGGCGCGGCCCGCGGTTCCGCTTGGTTATCACCGCCCCGTGTGGCCGTGCTGAAAACCGGATTATCTGCAGTCAGTAACAAAGAACGACCATTGGATCATTGCCCCTTTCCGCTGATTTTGCGAACGTGGTGTCGCTGCTGTTTGCATCGATCCATTGCCCGAGAGCATAGTCATGAACCTTCCCCGCCGGCATTTTTTCCATCTGGCAGCGGGTGCTTTTGCCGCGTCGGCCATTGCTCGCCGTGGCGTAGCAGACGCCTATCCGAGCCGGCTGGTGCGTTTGCTCGTCGGTTTCACACCTGCCGGCGGCAACGATATCATTGCGCGCCTGATGGGGCAGTGGCTGACGGAGCGGCTGGGCCAGACGTTCGTCATCGAGAACCGCCCTGGCGCGGGCACCAACATCGCGGCCGAGGTGGTAATCAATTCACCCCCCGACGGCTACACGCTGTTCGTCACCAATCTCTCGAATGCGATCAACGCCACCCTCTACGAAAAACTCAACTTCAACTTCATGCGCGACATGCTGCCGGTCGCCGGCATCGCCCAGGCGCCGGCGGTGTTCGCGATCAACTCTTCGGTTCCGGCGAAGACTGTCACCGAGTTCATCGCCCACGCCAAGGCCAATCCGGGCCGGATCAACATGGGGTCGGCCGGCATCGGCAGCACAGGCCATCTCGCCGGCGAACTGTTCAAGATGATGGCCGGCGTCAATCTGATCCACGTGCCATATCGCGGTAACGCACCGGCGCTGACCGACCTGATCGCGGGACAGATTGAGGTGCTATTTCCCTCGCTGGGCTCGTCGATCGAATATGTCAAGACCGGCAGACTGCGTGCGCTCGCGGTGACAGGCGCGACCCGCTCCGACGCGGTGCCTGACCTGCCGACTGTGGCCGAGACGCTCCCGGGCTATCAGGCCGCCTCGTTCTATGGGATCGGCGCGCCCCGCAATACCCCGGCTGAGGTTGTCGAGGTTCTGAACAAAGCGGTCAACGCCGGGCTTGCCGATCCCAAGCTGAAGGCCCGTCTCGCCGACCTCGGCAGCGTGCCGTTGCCGGGTCCGCCGGCTACGTTTGGCAAGTTGATTGCCGACGAAACCGAAAAATGGGGCAAGGTAATCAGGTTCGCCGGCATCAAGTCGCAGTGACCGACCGGCTTTATCCGAACTCCCCGCTCGGTGAATTCTAGGGATCTCGGGTCCGCTCCGTTCGCGTCGCTGTCCTCGCGTGGACGCCGGAATGACCGCGGGCTACGGGAGCTTTCTTCACGGAGCACGGCGGGCGGGGTGTCGTGATCCTGGCCAACACGGCCGCGGACGCCGACGATTCCCCGTTTCGCTACGCTCGATGCCCGGGCGCCGCTCGTGCCCACTTAGAAGGCGATAAGTCCTGCCTTAATGCGTCGCTCGGCGAGCATGTGGGAACGTACAAGCTTGCCGACAAATTGCTATTGAATGTTTTGAACGACGTGCGTTTGACGCGGACAACCGGACAAGGTGCGATCCCGGTACTCCGCCGTTTGCGCCCAATGAGTCTTTCGCCAGGGTCGCGGGAGCCGGAATAAGCTTCCCGCGCGACCTCATGGGCGTGGTAAACGGGCTCGTCCTGCACCACGACGGCGACCGAGCGGCCTCGAAATTGAGCGCATCGGAGCTTCCGCCCGAACCCGAGGAGATTCAGCTCGACGCTGCTGCACTCGGCGACTATGGACCAAAGCGACCGTGATCTACCGCCGAACTGGAAAATCTGCGTGCGGTCCAGCTCTTGTTCGGCCACTCGAAGGATCGAGAGCACGTTCATTACCTTGGCATCGGCGCGTGCGTGACCTCGCATGGTTCAATCTTGCCATCGATCGCAGGCTTTGCGGCTGCGATGTTGTGCGGTGCGGGTCGATGACGTGGCACCGAACGGCTATACCCTCTCCGGATCCGGACGCAGTATGAGCGTAAGCCGCGGCCATTTGCCTGAGCGGAAGGTCATGACCGGGATGCAGCCCGTGGCGATTGAGAACCCACTGCTAACAACCCGGTCGCATTCCTGCCACGCCCGCGATCCTGCCGCCCCAGATGCGCCGCTCAAAGTCGATCGAGAACGTCGCCGCCTGAGTCTCTGTCCGAGCAAGGTAACCTGACGCTTGGGCACACGACAGCATCGGTCATTTGCAACAACCAGACAGCGCCCGGGAGATGTCCAGTGCACCGAGCTTCAGCACTTGTGCGCTGCACGCCAGGCCAACGGGACAGTTCCGTATTCCGCGTCCTCGCGAATTTGATGTAAGCTCCTGTGACGTGCCGAAGTCCCTACCGTAGCAGCGACGGGTACGGATTCTATCGGCGGACATGAGAGCTTCACGCTTTAACAACGAGTTGGAGGACCGTCGATGAAACGCCTGCTGCTGCTGGGATGTGCCAGCCTCACCCTCGTCTCTGCGAGCGCGCAAGCGCGCGTGACGCGGATCGAGATCACCAAACAGGAGCCGTTTGCGGCCGGGCAGACCTTCGGCAAGGTCGGGGCCTACGAGAAGGTGCTCGGCCGCTTTCGCGGCGAGCTCGATCCCAAAAGCCCCCTCAATGCGGCAATCGTCGACCTCGACAAGGCGCCGCGCAACGCCCGCGGGATGGTCGAGTATTCGGCCGACTTTTACATCCTCAAGCCGGTCGAGGTGACCAAGGGCAACGGCGCGCTGCTCTACGAGCTCGCCAATCGCGGTAACAAAGGCATTCTCCCCCGTTTCAACTACGCTGCCGGCAGCAACGACCCCGCGACCGCGCAGCACGCGGGCGACGGCTTCCTGATGCGGCAAGGCTACACGCTGCTCTGGAACGGCTGGATGAACGGCTTGCCGGCCGTCAACAACGTACTGCGCATCGAACTTCCGGTCGCCACCAATTCATCCGGCCCGATCGTCGAGACGGTGTGGGACGAATTGCTGTTCAACGAGACCGAAGCCAAACAGGCGCGCCTGACCTACAAGGCGACCTCGACCGACCAGGCGCAGGCCGAGCTCCTGGTCCGCGAGCACAACAGCGAGGAGCCGACCGTCATTCCTCCCGACAAGTGGGAATTCGTCGACGCACAGACCGTGCGCCTCCTCCCCACCGGCACGCCGTTCAAGATCGGCGCGATATATCAGTTCGTCTACAAGGCGGCCAACCCGCCGGTCACCGGGATCGGCTTTGCCGCCACCCGCGACATCGTCTCGTTCGCACGCTACGCGACCGCTGACGACGCCGGCACACCCAACCCGCTGATGACCGGCGGCCGGCCGGCGCTCACCCGCACGCTCTCGCAAGGCAACTCGCAGAGCGGGCGCTACCTACGCGATTTCCTCTACAGCGGCTTCAACGAGGATGAGGCGCACCGCATCGTGTTCGACGGCTCGATGCCGACCGTGGCGTCGGGGCGGACGTTCCTGAACTACCGCTTCTCGCAGGTCGGCCGCATTAATCCGGCCGGTCACGGCTTCATGTTTTTCCCTGGCAGCGAATTCCCCTTCGCCTACGAGAACCAGACCGACCCGTTCACCGGCAAGACCGACGGCATTCTCGCGCGCTGCACCGCGAGCAACACCTGCCCGAAGGTCATCCACCTCAACAGCGGCACGGAATATTGGCAGGCGGGCCAGTCGCTCGTCACCACCGACCCGCTCGGCCAGCGCGACACTCCGCTGCCCAGCAACGTGCGCGTCTGGTCGATGGCCTCGGTCGCGCATCAAGGCGTGAACCCGGCGATGCCCAAGGGGGTGTGCGCGATGCCCTACAATCTGACCGACTATCGGCCGCTATTGCGCGCCGCGCTGGTCGCGCTCGACCGCTGGGTCAAGGACGGTACGCCCGCCCCGGCCAGCCGCTACCCGCGCATCGCCGATGGCGCGCTGGTGCCCTCGGTGAAGCTCAATCCCGCCATTCCCGGGCTTGCGATGGCGAAGGGGCCCAATGAGAGACCCCGTCTCGACTTCGGCCCCGACATCGACAAGGGCATCATCAGCAAGGTACTGCCGGTCGCGCTCGGGGATCGGTACCGCGTGCTGGTGCCGAGCGTCGATGCCGACGGCAACGAGACCGCCGGCCTCGCCCTGCCGGACATCACGGTGCCGACCGGCACCGCGATGGGCTGGTCGGTGCGCAGCGAATTCGGCGGCGGCACCGGCGAACTGTGCTATCTCGATGGCGCGTTCATCCCGTTCGCCAAGACCAAGGCGGAGCGTGAAGCCACCAAGGACCCGCGGCCCTCGCTGACCGAGCGCTACCGAGACAAGGCCGACTATTCCGAACGCGTGAAAGCCGCGGCAACTGCGCTCGAGCGCGACGGCTACCTGCTGCCGGAAGACACCAAGCGCATCGTCGAGCGCGCCGCGAAGCTGACCTGGTAGCGCAGAGGCAACGCTCTCGACACGGTGGCCACGATCGGCGTATCAGCTTAGACGGTGCACTCGGCCCGGCGGGGGCGGTCCGACCTGCCTGGATTGGGCCGTCGCGGATTCTTGCGGGTTTCGAGTAGCTGCCTAGTCGTGCCGCGTGGCGCATGTCCTTGATAAGGCGGGCACGGACACATCGTCGGCGCCAAGCCCGGCGGCGCGATCGCGAGTTTGCTGCGGATTATCCGGCTCGCACGCGCACGCTTTCGGTCGTCCATGTGCCATCGCCGGTGACGAACGCGAGGGGGTTTCCGGGACCTGCTTTTGCGCCGCAGCGCGAGCGGCTTGGGTCGGCCGCTTCGAACGAGATGGCCGATCAGAACATGTTTAATAATAAGACGGCGCCTGAAATCCCGACAAAAGGTCTGCTTGCCGCGGTTGTCAGACCCCGCGAAAGACGGCATCCTCCAAGCGCCGGCTCTGCTGATGATGGCCGACCGCGGCCAGTTGCAGCTGTCGAGAAGGTGCGGCAGTGCCAGACTCCCATTCCCAATTCCCGGCTCATGGTTCTGCAGAGCAACGGGATCGCCGCTTCGAATGCCGACGAGTGCGTCCACCAACGTCCTCGCCTTCATCAAGGAGGCGAGAGACAGGGCTTGGCCGCTCGCTGCTACAAGGACCAATGATGAGAGCGTGAGCAGGAGACGGTGCGCCTGCTTACCATTATGCAAGCCAATGGTGCCCCCTTTACAAAGGGGGCTTTTCTGTTCGAGACGAGGAGAACGTCCTTCCAGTAGCGCTGGACCTCAAGAAACGTACGCGACCGGGTTATTGCAACGGATCCACTATAACTTCAGTCTCGACTAGAGCCGCGGTGTCGTCCTTGGTTGCAGGATTGGGACCGCGTCCCTCCGCAAAGGCCCGTTCTTCCACACGGTGTCCCTGCAACCAGCCGGGGAGGGCATAGTTTCCTTCGACGCAGCGCGGTTCGTAATAAAGCCGGTTCTCCTCGTCGCTCTGCTCGGTGAACTCCTGTTTGACCGTCCACGGCCGGGTCCATACGGTGGGATCTTCGATGGTCACCGCGTATTCGAGCGACCTTGGCCCCGTGCGTGTCCAGCGCTCGATTAGGTGCAGGTTCTCGCGCGAGCCCTGAAAATCGGTCTTCGGACTGAAATTGGTGACGTCGATGACGAGGGTATTGCCCTGCCAGTGGCCACGCGAGTCGCCGAACCACTGGCGGATATTGGACGGCAGGTGCGAACTTCCATCCATGATGATGTTGCGCTGCCATCCCTGCCCCTGCCCGACGTCATAGAACATCGTAATACCACCCGGCGTCTGCACAATGCGCCGGAAGCTGCCGGTAACACCGCCGAACTCGGGCAGCCCAGGGGTCAGGCAGCGGTTCGCTAACGTGCCGTCTTCCGGACCGTCGTAGCGATTGATGTTCGCGGTGTTGTAGCGGGGAGGAGCTTCCGCACGTCGCGGCGAGGGGGTCGGGTCATATTTCCCGCCGGCGCAGCCCGGCGTCATCCTCTTGCACGTATCGGTCGACCGCAACAAGGCGAGACGAAACTCCCGATCCGCGCCGGCCGCTTTTTGCGCCTCCGCCGTCAGCGGCGGAATCCGGCCATTGGGTGGATCGACAATCTTGGACGTGCGTGTCCCCGTGCGCTTCGTGGACAAGAACGCCGCGAAGTTGTAGGCGTCCGCCAGCGTGCCGGCCGCGCGCCGGTCGAGCATTTCCGTCCGTTCCTTATCCAATTCGGCCCGCTGCGCTTCGGTGAAAAACTCTTGCTCCGCATACTTGGCCGGGCGCTGTAAGGGCGTGTCAAATTCATCGGTCCAAATGCCCTGCAGGTCTGGTTCACCCCAGGGCGTTTTTAGCGCCGGCACCGGTGCTGTTACCGAGGCGGCGGGAGCCTGGGCCAATGCCCCGGTGACGGACACCGAAACGGTGACGCCGACAGCGGTCGCGGCAATGGCGACCGTTACCGTCGAGCCTGTGAAGCGGTCGAGCATGATGATGTCCTTTAGCCTCGAATTGTCGCGTTGAGTTTTCCGTTGAGCGCCCGCCGCGGGTGCGGTATCGGCGATCATCGACATAAAGATCAGAAAACGATCCTTTGCCTGGCAATGTGCTACTATAACGAACCCTGTTCAAGGCCATCCGGCAGAGCCGTCAATGTTTGACGAAACGATGATCGGCTTTCACGGCCGCACGAGCGGGCCCACGTCCAGCGGCCTTTCTGATTTTTTTGGAAAACACTTCCGTTCTTTGGAAATAATCGCAGATGGGCGGGTCGCGAATCCCCAGAGACGTTCACCACGGTCGATGGGCGCGCCATGCTTGAGACGCGGCGGCATGCTTGCCGAGGGCATGCACGAGGTCAACGGGACGGCGCGAACGGCGGTCAGTGTCGCGCGATTGCGACTGCCGACGCGCCAACAGAAATCCGTTCGATATAAGCACGCGCTTTTTTCGTCTTAGCTGAGCGTAGTTATACTGTAACCAGACTACACCGGAGGGGAACTTCCCCACTATACCTTTGACCGATGCTGAGAAGCAGCGCTACCGCGATCGTTCGCCGCACTCGAAGTTCTGACTTGTGAACTGGCGAACTGGCGGTGTTTTTGCCGGCGGCGCAATTTTCCGGGTTCGCGTCGGGATGGGTCGGTCATCGAAGCCGGCGGGAGGCGATTTGCAGGCTCCCGCCTCGCCGATCAGCCAGCCGGGGTCGCCGTTGCCCCGCCAGCAGCCCTGAATGGCCGTCCATGGGTCGCTATGCCCCCCCCCGTGGAAAATGCTCCTCAAGTAGTCTACCAGTTCTCCGCTGCTGAATCGCCTTCGCTGCCTGGAGCCTCGCCCCGAACGGAGGCTGCATCTTTGAGCGGAAAGAACTCCGATGCGGCGAGTCGAAGCGGGGCGAGGGGATGAATGGCCTATACCTATAAGCAGTTGAAAACACTAGAACTATGGAGGAAACATGAGAATTCTTGTGATTGGCTTGATCGCGTCGGGCGTGGCGGTTTCGATCCCGCATGCGCAAGCTCAAAACAGTGCACGCCCGACTATCGCAAATGAGGCGGACTTCCGCCGTGCGATGAAAGAACTTTCGAACTGGGGACGGTGGGGAAGTGATGACGAACTAGGCGCGGCCAACCTGATCACGGCGACGAAGCGGAAACAAGCCTTGGCTCTGGCCAAAGAGGGCCTGCCCGTTTCGCTCGCGCACGATATTGTGCAGGAGCATGCCGCGGATGCACCGAATATTCTGGAGCGCGTTCTCGGTCCGGTGAGTCCGACAGGCACCGCCGATCAATACAGGTACACGGGTACGTATCACGGCGTCGTTCACAGCCATCTCGACTCCGTCGACTGTCACATGATGGTAGACGGCAAAGGCTACAACGGACGGGCGATGGAAGACATCACGGCCGCAGGCGGTTGCCCGAAAGGGAATATCAACGCATTGAAAGATGGGGTTGTGACACGAGCGATTCTGTTCGATGCGACACTCCTGCCCGGCAAGGCCACTGCTCAAGGGTGGCTGGAGCCGGGAACGGCGATCCATCGGGAAGACCTTGAAGCCCTGGAAAAGTTGGAGCACGTGACGGTGTCAGACGGCGACGTCATCCTTCTCTATACTGGGCGTTGGAAGCGCCGCGCCGCACTCGGCGCTTGGCCAAGGGAAACCGGGTTCGCCGGCTATCACGCCGACGTTGCGTACTTCCTGAAAGAACGGGGCGTTTCCTTCATTGGAGGCGACGGGCCGAACGACGTCTCGCCCACAGGTATGCCGGCATCTGTGACAACTCCGTTGCATCGGTTGGCGCTGGTCGCGATGGGCGTAGATATTTTCGACAATCTCGATTTCGAGCGAGCGGTCGAGCAGGCGAGGCGGCTTGATCGGTACGAATTTCTGTTCACGGCTGCGCCGCTGCGAATCGAAAAAGGAACAGGATCGCCCCTCAATCCATTGGCGATTTTCTGAAACGGGGTCGCGATCGCGCGCCGCGGTCCCAGAGACGTTCGGGATGCTGGCCGCAGTGTCACGTTCGGTCGGCATCGCGCGCACGATCGGGGCCGGCGCAAAATGCAAAGATGCTATGGGGCGGAGGAACCCGGCCTCATTTTTTTGCACTCTCCTTTGTCCATCATCTACGATAAGGAGAGCCGCAAATGGATCATGCAATCACCGGCACGATAACCGAATCGCGCAAGCGATCGTGAGACGCCTTTTCCAGTTCAAACTTGCCATCTGCAAACATGCGCGACAGCCCGCGGGCGGCAAGCCACCTGCGTACATGCTTGAGTCGCGGCGCGGCAGCGCCGACCTAGAGACGGTGGAATCTCTCAGGACCCGGTGCGCGACGGCGCCGGCGTCGGGCGCTGGCCGAGGTGACCATCGACAATTCTGGACGGCCGCGGCGAGGATGGTCGCGAGGTTTGCTGCATCAGCTCCTGACTGGCAAACGAGATTGCCGCCCAATAGCTCCTCGACCAGCACAGACCGCCGCGCTGGCCTGGCCGAGCACCTCGCGGCCGAGCGGTCAGCCCACCGCATCCTGCTCCGACGCGCACGGGCTTCGTCAGACCACCTATATACGCATGAGGGGAGGGTGCCCGACGTCGGCGGTCACACGCCCCACGTCGCAGCCATCCAATTCACAAACCGGCTAAGTCCTGGCTCCCCCCAGAATGGCAGCGCCACCTTCATCGTCTCGTCTTCATCCGTCTCGAGAGCGATTTTCTGGGCCAGCATGATGTCGCCAGTGGCGAGGCTGCCGTCGGGTATGAAGCACCAGCCGCGAAATGGCGGCTCCAGCTCGAAGACGTTCTGCTGTCGTCCTTCCTGGATGAGGTACCGCTTGCCGGTTCTAGAGCCGACCACTTCGAAGCACCGATTTCGTGCATATTGGCCGAGCTGTTCAGGCGTGAGCCATTCGCGCAGCAGGATCCTCGATTTGGTTTCGGCGTCGAGGCGTTGAGCCGCATGTGCAGCCTTCACGCCGCGAAAGGAGACACAAGCCTCACATTCACAAAGCCGAGCGGGGTCGGCTTCCATTTGCGAACCCCGAATCAGGCGGTCTAGCGCCCCCACCATGATGGAGACGAGCTCAAGAAGCGCGCCTGAATTCACCCGCCCACCAGCCGCGTCATGAACAGCACCTCGCGAGCGGTCGGATCGAACGCGGTCACCTTGCGCGACGTCCCGGGCCCGGTCCGTTCGGCTGCCGTGTAGCCACGCCCGACGAGCTCATTGAACCGCTCCATCGCCTCAGCGACGGCGGCACTGTCAGCCTGATCGAATTCAAACCGGCTGTCGCCGCTGTTGTCCATGACAATCTGGATGGCCATGCACGTCTCCTTTCACTACTCGATCGGCATTCGATCGGGCCTGATCAAAAGCAAAACGCCGGCCAGCCGGTTAATGGTGGCGCCGTGCCGCCCCGCCCGCGGCGGCGAATCGCCCCACCCCTACCGGAAGCGCGGAGCTGCGGCGCGGATCACCCGAAATGAGATTACTGCATCGGCGAGCGTGCCGGCTCTGGACCATGCCGCAACCATACCGCCCACAACGGCGCTATTTCGGGGCTGTTGCCTCGTAAAACCCGTGTGATGGTTCCTTTACCGGGTCGACGTAGGCCTCGAGTGCGCCGTTTGCGCCGACCTGCAGGCGTGTCACCACACGCCAGTGCGTGTCATCGGTGCCCGGATGGTCGAGCCGGAAATGCGCGCCGCGGCTTTCGGTACGTGCGAGCGCAGCAGTCGCAAGAATGCGCCCGAGCAGCGCGAGATTGCGCACGGAAAGCGCACTCTCCAACTCCTCACCCCGCACCTTGTCCGAGCTGCGCGCTCGTTCGTCGAGGCGCATGGTGGGCACATCCTCGCGCTCGATCCGCTCGTACTCCGCCAGGGCCTCCCGAAGCGTAGGTTCCTCCCGGATGGGACCAAGCTTGTTGTGCGCCACGATGCAGCAGTTCTTCCGCACGTCGGATTGCAAGGTGCCGCTGTCGCGCCGCATCAGGTCCGCGAGCCAGGCCCGCTCCAATTCCGGGATGGTATCAACTTCCGGTGGGACCAAATCGACACGCGCTTCCCTGGCGAGCGCCGCCGCCTTTCTGCCGGCGCGTCGACCGTACACCAGCGAAGCCGACAGCGCCGAACCACCAATGCGGTTGCCGCCGTGGATGCCGCCGGCGGTCTCGCCGGCCGCAAACAGGCCGGCGACCGGAGTCTTGCCGTCGACGTCGACCTTAAGGCCGCCAAGCCAAGTGTGGCTTCCCGGCGCCACCTCCAGCGGCATCTTGGTGATGTCGATAGAGCGGTGCGCGCACGTCCTGTAGACATGCGGGATCTGCTTCTCGATCACCTCGATCGGAACCTTGGTGGCGTCCATGAAGATGCCGCCCGTGGACGTCGCCCGTCCGGCGTGGATTTCCTTGGCCATGGCGAGGATCACTTCGGAACGGGTCGACCGTTCAGCGGTGTCGGGGAAATAGTGCTTGAGAAACTCTTCGCCGCGCTGATTTCTGAACACCGCGCCTGCATTAATGAAGCCAGTGGGGTGTGGTGCGAAGCCGAATAGCTCCTTGGGCGAGCAGCACATCGCCTGGAAGTCGATCATCTCGATACCCAGCAGCGGAACGCCGGCACGGAATCCGAGCACGTAGCCGTCGCCGGTCACCTGCGGCGGATTATCGTTGACGTAGAACAGTCCGCTGCCGCCGCCGGTGCACAGAATAATCTGCTGCGCACGATAAATCGCGAGCGCGCCGTTGCGGTAGTCCACGCCCCAGGCGCCGACGACGCGGCCATCGTGGGTCAGGAGATCGACAATGGCCGTGATCGAGTGCTTGACGATGCGAGCGTCGGCACGCAGCTTGCTGGACAGGACTTTCGTGATCATGTGGCCGGTGGTGTCATAGTGGTGACAGGCCCGGTTTCTGGAGTGGCTGGGAAACGATTTGAGGTCGAGGCGTCCGTCGGCGCAGCGCACAAACTCGGCCCCCCAGGACTCAAGATCGCGCACGATTTCGACGATGTCATAAACCCAGACGCGCGCCAGTTCGGGATCAATCAGTTCGCCGCCGTGTTTGAGGATGTCGTGAAGGTGCAGCTCGGGGCTGTCGTCCTCGCCCATGGCAGCGGCGAAGCCTCCCCGCGCCACCGTGGTCGTGCCGCTGGTGGCGCGGCCCTAGGTTGCCTGAATGACGGGGACGCCGGCTTCGGCGCACTCGAAGGCCGCCATCGTGCCGGCCGCACCGCCGCCTATGATCAGCACGTCGGTTTGGTGGTGCACTACCGGAATATCGAAGTGGCCAAATTTGCTCGGCATGGTCATCTTGAACGCCTCGGCTGTCGGAGGTTTATGTCTTCGCCATTTCCAAGAACGCGTCCACACAGGCATCCGCGAAAGGCGCGTCATTTACGTGCAGCGGCAGCTCTTCGACCTGCACCGACTTCAGGTGTGCTTTGAGAGTATCTACGAAAATCTGGTAGTCTTCAGTGCGCTTCCACGGGCCCATGTCGTTGCCCTGAAGATCGTGTGCACGGCGCTTCGTGTGTTCGCTGAAACCTTCGAGTGGGATCAGCACGCGCACCGGTCCCTTGGCCGCGTTGATCCGCACGGCAAATTCATGGCCGAGTTTTTGGAATTCTTCGGCATTGGTGCGCATGAGCAGGTTCTGCATATTGTACTGGAAGAATTCCCGCGCCTTGTAACGCTCGGGGACTTGGCCGACCCACAGATTGGCGTGGTCGATTGCGCCCGGCACAATGACCTGCGGTAGG
>JASHRR010000143.1 GCA_030037185.1 Xanthobacteraceae bacterium
GATGCCGGCATCTACGTCTCGGGCGCTAAGGTCGTGGCGACCTCATCGGCGCTGACCCACTACAACTTCCTCGGCCAGAACGCGGCGATGCCGATCAACGACTCCGATCTTGCGGTGATGTTCATCGCCCCCATGGACGCGCCGGGCGTAAAACTGTTCTGCCGTCCGTCCTATGAGATGATCGCAAGCGTGATGGGGACACCGTTCGACTATCCCCTGTCGTCGCGCTTCGATGAGAACGACGCCATCTTCGTATTCGACAATGTGCTCATCCCATGGGAGGATGTGCTGCTCCACCGCGACATCGAGAAGATCAAGGTCTTCTATCCGCGTTCCGGCTTCCTCAACGGCTACCAGTTCCAGGGCTGCACCAGGCTCGCGGTCAAGCTTGATTTCATGGTCGGCATTATCGCCAAGGCGCTGCGGGCGACCGGCGCGGAGGAATTCCGCGGCAACCAGGCGATGCTCGGCGAGATCATCGCTTGGCGCAACCTGTTCTGGGCTATCTCGGACGCCATGGCGATGAATCCGGTGCCGTGGGTCGACGACACTGTCCTTCCCAACGCCCAGTCGGGCGCGAGCTACCGGGTGTTCGCCGGCGATGCCTACGGCCGAGTCAAGGAAATCGTGCAGAAGATCGTCGCCTCGGCGCTGATCTATCTGCCGTCCTCCGCGCTCGATTTCCAAAACCCAGACATCGACAGATATCTTGCCAAATATGTCCGCGGCTCCCACGGCATCGACTACCGCGAGCGCATCAAGATCATGAAGCTGCTATGGGATGCGGTCGGCACCGAGTTCGGCGGCCGCCACGAACTCTACGAGATGAACTATGCTGGCAACCACGAGGATATCCGTATCCAGGCGATGTGGAACGCGCGCAGCTCGGGCGCGCTCGATCGCATGATCGCGCTTGCGGAAGACTGCATGGCAGATTACGACGAGCGCGGCTGGAAGGATCCGACATGGCTCAATCCGGACGATGTGTCCAACTTTGCTTCGCGCGCTCCGCAGGCGGCGGAATAGGGTTGGCTAATGGGGCCGCGCGAGGCAGGGCATGCCCAGCAATCTCTTTAAGGGCTTGCGGATTACGCCGCGCTAAGCGACCTGGTATCTGTATCCCATGAGTTGGATTGACGATCAGCGACCGGACGATGCTATGGCGGGCGCCTTCGAGGCGATCGGGCCCGAGCCGGTCGTCACCGTCGGGGCGGCGGTGTTCCGCGACGCCATGTCCCGCCTTGGCGCCGCCGTCCATGTCGTCACCACGGCCGGACCCGGCGGCAAAACCGGCTTTACCGCAACCGCCGTATGCTCGGTGTCAGACGCCCCTCCGACGCTGCTCGTCTGCCTCAACCGGCGCAGCCACGGCGGCCCGATCCTGCGCGAAAACAAGGTGTTCTGCGTCAACACCTTGGGTGCTGATTGCCAAGCGCTTGCCGACGTGTTTGCTGGCCGCACCGGGGCCGTCAACATGCAGCGTTTCGCTACAGGATCATGGTCCGTTCTCAAGACCGGCGCCCCGGTGCTCGCGGAGTCGGTGGTCGCGTTCGATTGCCGGGTGGTGGAAATCCGGGCGGTCGCGAGCCACAATGTCATCTTCGGCGCCGTCGTCGACATCAGTTTGGGGGCCGCCGGGCCGGCGCTGGTCTATCATGACCGTGCCTATAAGCGCGTGTAGAAGATACGCTACAGTGCGCCCATGCCGCGCAGCTCCGCTTTGCCCTTGTTCCATCTCTACGGCGATCCGCCTGACGACCAGGCGTTCGACTTCGTTCACATCGAAACCATCTCGTCGCGCTCCTCCATCCACGACTGGACGATCCGGGCGCATCGCCATCGCAATCTGTTTCAGATCCTGTTGATCGCCCGCGGCGGCGGCGAGATGACGTTCGAGACCCAGGTGATCCCTTTCGAGGCGCCGGTCGCGATCATCATCCCGGCCACCATCGTGCACGGCTTTCGTTTCCGCCCGGAGATGACGGAAGGCTGGGTGCTCACTTTCACTGAAGACGTTGCGCGCGGTCTCGGCGAGCGCTCAGGCGAGGCGATCTCGGTCCTGCGCGCGCTGGCCGCTGATCCGGTGGTGCCACTGCCGGACGAGGTCGATCGCATCGGCCGCCTTTGCGCCGATCTCCACGAAGAGCGCTTTCTCGCCCGTGCGGGCCACCGTCTCGCCATGCGCGGCTATCTTGCGCTGATCGCCATCGCCGTGGCGCGGCTCGCAGCAAGCCGCGCCAGGACCGGGGCAGCGACGCTGATGCCGGCAGAACCCACGGTCGAGGCCTTGCGCTATCTCGTCGAGGAGAACTTCCGCCAGCAGCGCCAGCTTTCCTTCTACGCCGGTAAGCTTGCGATGACGCCGGATCGGCTGAACGATCATGTCAAGCGGGCTGCCGGGGTCACGGCAGGCCACCTCATCCGCCAGCGCGTGCTGACCGAGGCGAAGCGTCAGCTGGTCTTCACGAATCAGCCGATTAACGAGATCGCTTACGATCTAACCTTCGCGGATCCCTCGCACTTCACCCGCTTTTTCCGCAAGCAGACCGGCCTCACGCCGCAGGCGTTTCGCGAGCAGGGTGGCGGGTGACGCAAGCTAACGATGTTTTCGTGGTCGTTGTGCGCGGTTACGGCTGTAAAAACAGCGATTTTAAGGATTTATAAGGATCCACAACTTTACCGCGTCGCCGATTCCAATCCCTCATCCCCCTCCGAAACTCTGCGGCGTGAAGGTAAGGTCGAATACCTTCCATTCATCGTACTTGTCGGGCGGCAGCATGTTGTAGGGCTGGCACTTTCGCAACGCGGCGACGATGCTGACATACAGGTCCCCACCTCCTCTCGACACGCCTTCGATTCGCAGCGGCTGCGGCGGTGCCGCCAATGTGCCGTCCGGTTTGAGAAAGATCCGCAATATGGCTCTGACGTTGTCGGTCACGTTGACGCTGGCCGGGAGTTTCGAGCAGGTCTTCAGACGGTCGTGGAACGCGGCGATGTCGCCGCTCGGGATGCTGGCTTTGTCGAACGCCGGCGCATCGAAGCTGCCGCCGAGCTTCCCGTCGGGCAGCGCCAGCGGCATCGCGAACATCTCGGCGGGGTTGAACTCGTGCGCGTCGTCGGCGGGCGGCGCTGTTTCGGGTAGCGGCTGAAACCATGGCATTGAAGAAGAAGGAGTTGGCAAAGCCTGCGTCGTCGCCAAAGCCTGCTGCGTCGCGTGCTGTTGCTGCGGCTGCGCTGACGCCGTCGGCGGCGGCTGTTGCTGTGATTGCGCTGACGCCGTCGGCGGCGGCTGTGCTGACGCCGTCGACTGTGGCTGCTGTGTTGGCGCCGGGAGGTCGAAAGAGGACGCCTCTGCTGTAGCGGCCGACGGCGCCGACTCTGGTTCGCCGGGGCCCGGCTCGACCTCGTTCGGGGACACGATTTCGACCGTGATGGCGTCCGCCGGCGCTGACTCAAATGGATTTGCACCCGCAAACATCAGGCCAATCGTCAGCACCGCCACGTGGCCGATGCACGATATGGCGAAACCCGGGCGCATGAACACCAGCTTCGGCTCAATCTGCGCAGTCAATGTTTTCGACGCCCCTCTTGGCCGCAGGTCCTGACGGACCATTGCCTGCCCACCTGCCGTGCAGCATTGGCCTTTTTGCGCGAGCAGACAAGTCCATCGACGCCATGAAGGTGGAGTGGCCGGAAGGCGGCTTAATTGCGGCAGACGGCCGAATGGCGAGGTCCGGGGCGGCGCGCCAGGGCCATGGAATGTTGTTGCGGGCATCCCGCTGGTTGAGCCAAAGAGATCAACATCGACCCTGCCGGCGCGTGCATGGAGTGCCGGCGAGAGGCAACCGCTTGATCCCGTTAGCGGACTAGGTTAATTGCGTTTTTCTTGCTGCCGCGCGCGGGCAACCCCTCCCGGCCTTCCGGGCGCGCGGGCAGATCGGGAGGGGTAAATTGCGCGATGAGGAGGTTGCCAATGCCTGCCGTTTCGCTGACGGTAAACGGCAAACCCGTCAAGGCCACCGTCGAGGCTCGCACCTTGCTGGTGCAGCTCTTGCGCGAGCAGCTGCGGCTGACCGGTACGCATGTGGGCTGCGACACCTCCCAGTGTGGCTGCTGTGTCGTCCATGTCGATGGCAAGGCCGTCAAATCCTGCACCCTGCTGGCGCTGCAAGCAGAAGGCACAACCGTGCTGACCATCGAGGGGCTGGCAACCGCCGACACGCTGCATCCCATGCAGGAGGCGTTCCGCGAAAACCACGGCTTGCAATGCGGCTTCTGCACGCCCGGCATGATCATGACGGCGGTCGACATGGTGCATCGCCTCGGCCATGAACTGGACGAGCGGACCATCCGCGAAGAGCTTGAAGGCAACATCTGCCGGTGCACCGGCTACCACAATATTGTGAAATCCATCGCGGCCGGCGCCAGGGCCATGAAAGGCGATGCCGCTCCACATCAGACAGCCGAGTAGGGATGTACAATTTCAACTATCACCGGGCCAGCGGCCTTCGTCAGGCAGCCAACCTGCTCGCAAAGTTCGAGGAAGCGAAGCTGTTGGCCGGCGGGCAGACCCTGTTGCCGACCATGAAGCAGCGCCTTGCCTCGCCTTCCGACATCATCGACCTCAACAAGATCGAGGGGATGGCCGCAATAGAGCTCAAGGGCCGCAATCTGGTGATCGGCGCAATGGCCCGCCATGCGGACGTCGCCGCTTCGCTGGTGGTGCAGCAGGCCATTCCGGCGCTGGCGGCCCTCGCTCACATGATCGGCGATCCGGCGGTGCGCCACCGCGGCACGCTCGGCGGATCGATCGCCAACAACGACCCCAATGCCGATTATCCGGCAGCCTGCCTGGGCCTCGCTGCCACTATTGTTACCACCAAGCGCAAGATTGTGTCCGACGAATTCTTCCGCGGCTTGTTCGAGACGGCGCTCGCCCCCGACGAGATCATCACCAGGGTGAGCTTCCCGATCCCTAAGAAGGCGGCGTATCAGAAATTCCGCAATCCGGCCTCGCGCTTTGCGCTCGTCGGCGTATTCGTCGCCAGGCGCCCCTCCGAGGTGCGGGTGGCGGTGACCGGCGCCGGCGCGTCCGGCGTGTTCCGGGTGGGCGAATTCGAGTCGGCGCTCAAGCGGCGGTTTTCGGCGAAAGCGCTTGAAGGGCTGACAATTCCGGCGGACGGCCTTGCCGGCGATATCCACGGCAGCGCCGAATATCGCGCCCACCTGGTCGGCGTGCTGGCGCGCCGCGCGGTTGCGGCTGCTGCCGATCGCAAGGTCGGCAGCGCTGAGGGGGTTCACGCATCGACGACGTCATAATTATGTTGCGACGCTGCAGGCCTCATGGGCAACCTGTCGTCGCCAACCGTGGTCGCGCGGTTTGAGCGCTCGCCCTCTCGGCAACGGGCAACGACGAGGGTCTGCCTTTTTTCACGCCTCCCCAGTCTAAAGGCCGCCTAAACGCAGGGGCTTCCGCGCGGAGGTTCCGGATGAATGAGGCGACCAGCTCGGAACCGATGAGAGCAAGATACCGATGGGAGCTTGCACAGATTTGAGCTAGACAAGGCGCCGCAACACAATCGGTCTCAAGGAGAAGAAGAATGCGAGCTTTCCCATTTGCGGGCGTAGCGGCGGCTGCCGCACTGGCCATTGCCGCCGCCGCCATCGCTCCAACCGCCGCCATGGCCCAGGCCGCCGGCGCCGCCATAACCACACCATCGGGCCTGAAGATCATGGATACCAAAGTGGGCACCGGCGCGACGCCGCGCCCCGGTCAAATCTGCGTCATGCACTATACCGGCTGGCTCTACGAGGGCGGCGCCAAGGGCAAGAAGTTCGACAGTTCGGTTGATCGCGGCCAGCCGTTCGAATTTCCCCTCGGCCGGCGTCGCGTCATCAGCGGCTGGGACGAAGGTGTTGCGACCATGAAGGTGGGCGGCAAGCGCACGCTCATCATCCCGCCTGAACTGGCTTACGGTGCCAGCGGAGCCGGCGGGGTCATCCCGCCCAATGCCACGCTGATCTTCGACGTCGAATTGCTCGATGTGAAGGGGTGACGGCGGCGCACGCCACATCGACGGTTCCGCTCTTCCGATACCGTTGAAATCCGCATCTCGACGAGAGATGCCCGCGCTCGTCGCGGGCATCCACATCTTGGGATGCCTCAGCAAAAGACCTCGATGGCAGGGACAGACCCGGCCGTGACTCCCGAACCGCCGCCTCAAGCTAATCGGAATCTGCTCCGCTACCGCAAGGAGACGAGCGCCGATCAAGGCAAAGGTTCTGCGGGCGCGCCCGGTTCGGAACGGCCCGTGCGACGCAGTTTTTTCGCGATCTTTCCCTCCATCATGCTGCCGATGTTCCTCGCCGTGGTGGATCAAACCATCGTGGCAACCGCGTTGCCGGCGATCGCAGCCGATACCGGCAATGTCGAGCGCGCATCGTGGGTCGTGGTGTCGTACCTGATTGCCGCGACCATCGCGGCGCCGATCTACGGGCGGCTGGGCGACGCCTTCGGCCGCCGCCGGCTGATGTTCGGGGCCCTTTTCATTTTCGTTTCCGCATCAATGCTTTGCGCGGCTTCGCCGACCATCGAATTGCTCGCACTCGCCCGCGTGGTCCAGGGACTCGGCGGTGGCGGACTGATGACGTTGTCGCAAGCGTTGATCGGCGAATCCGTGCCGCCGCGCGAACGCGCTCGCTATCAAGGCTACCTTGCTGCCGTCGCGGTGTGCGCCAACGCGTTTGGGCCAGTCGCGGGCGGCTATCTGACCGAGCATTTTGGATGGCCATCGGTGTTTCTCATCAACGTTCCGACCGGCCTTATCGCGGTCCTGCTCACCCGGAAGCTGGAGAACGTGGTGCCGGGAAGCTCGAACTGGCGGCCCGATCCGATCGGGTTCGCATTGTTCGCCATTTTCGTGACGACAACACTCCTGACCCTCGAGCAGGTCCAGCATGTGGGCCGCGGCGCACTGCCCTTGCTCGCCGGGCTGTTCGCGGCCGGCCTCGTTTCGCTCGCCCTGCTGGTGCGCCAGGAGATGAGGGCGCCGTCGCCGCTGATACCGCTGTCCCTGCTGCGCCGGCCCACGATTTGGCGCAGCGATGCGCTCGCTGCGTGCCACGGCGCCGCGCTGGTGTCGCTGATCACCCTCCTTCCCATCTATCTGGAGGTGGTTCGCGGCCTCTCGCCGGCCGCCACCGGCCTGCTGCTGCTGCCGCTCACGGTCGGGATCGGTAGCGGATCGCTGCTGACCGGGCGGCTTGTCAGCAGGACCGGCCGGACCACGGTTTTTCCCGTCCTTGGCCTTGCGGTGGAGACGGCCAATCTGGTGGTGCTCGCCCTTTGGATGCAGGCGATGAGCCAGGTTGCGCTGGCATCCCTGCTGCTGTGGAACGGACTGTTTATGGGGACCGTGATGGGCGTCGTGCAAGTTACCGTCCAGTCCGCGTCGGGACCGCTGCGGCTCGGCGAAGCCGCCGCGTCAGTCCAGTTCTCCCGTTCGATCGGTGCAGCGTTCGGGACCGCGCTCGTGGCCGCCGTGTTGTTTGCGGCCCTGTCGATCAAAAACCCCGAGGCGGCGCGCCTGTTCGCCACCATGACAGAACAAGCCGCCCACCTCGCATCAAACCATCCGGCATCTCAGCCAGCCGATATCATGACAGCCATTGCAGAGGCGTTTCGCGTCGCCTTCCTGTCGATCGCGGCGTTTACCACTGCAGGCTTCTTTCTGGCGCTGTCGATCCCGCTGCGCCGGATATAGGCCTTGCATAGACCATAGCGGTCCATCGCTCTCCGCATGAGTCCTGATCCTATAGGAAATCGTCCAGTTCCGATCCCTAAGCGATATCCGCGGACAGCTTACGCGCGGCAAAACCCGTCCTCGGAGTGACACGATCTGACAATGGCACAATTGCAATCGATCGTGTTGCCGGGGGTTATAGCAGCGCTGAAGATGGCCTATCAGCGTGATCCGTTATAATGCCCCGGACGAGACCGCACCGGCGTAGGCGCTAG
>JASHRR010000016.1 GCA_030037185.1 Xanthobacteraceae bacterium
GACGATCTGGATAGCGAAGCCCTCATACGGGTTGCCGGGGTCTGGGATCAGCCGCGGCCGCTCCGGCAAAAGGCGGGCGGCTTCCGGCGCAGCCCCTGTCGGGGAACGCATCGAGCGGGCATTGGGGAAAACCTGCGTGAGCCTGCCGTCCGGCGTGGCATCGAAGATCGCCAGATAGCCGGGCTTCTCGGTCGTCACGCGATAGGAAACCACGTCGCCGACGCCCACCACGTCGCCCTTGTCGAAGGCAACCGTGAGGCCAGCGGAATTATCGAACGCGGGGTTTGACGCGGCCGGCGGCGAACTTCCGGGCTGGGCCGGGGCGTCCGGCGAGATGGCGAGATCGCGACCGGCGTTTTCACGAATCCAGTCGGCAAAGGCTGAAACGCGCGTGTAAACGCCGGGATGGCCGGGGCGCCCGCATCCGATGCCCCAGCTCACGATGCCGATCTGCACCCATTGTCCGCCATTGTCGCGCCCCACCAGCGGTCCGCCGCTGTCGCCGCGGCAGTCGTCCTTGCCGCCTTCCGGGACGCCGGCACACAAATTCCGGTGGTCGATAGGTGCCGGCACTTCACGGTTGCTGGCCCTGCATTGGTCCGTCGCCACCAGCGGGAGTTCGACTTCCATCAGCCGGTCGGGCAGGACATCCTGCGGGCGAATCGGTTTTTGCGTTACAACGTCGATATAGCCGCCTGCCTGTTCGACGATGTCGCGCGTTTGTCCCCATCCGGTGACGACAACCTTCGCCGGAGGATTTTCAAGCCCGGCATCCGGGCTGAGTAATAGTTCGACCGCACGGGATCGGGCAGCAGGCTCGTTGAGCTTGAGCAGGGCGATGTCGTTTTCCAGTGTGTTGATATTCCATTGAGGATGGGCAATCGCCGTCGACACGCGGTGGAGGGACTTTGGGTCGATATCCGCCGGCACGCCCGGTGCGGGGGGCTTCGCTGCGGGTGGCCGCTGCTCAACGACCAGGATTTGCCGCGACCGGTCAAACTTTTCAATGCAATGAGCCGCGGTCAGGACCCATCGCTGGCCTATCAGCGAGCCCCCGCACATCGCGATTTTTTTGCTATCCTTTGCGCCGGGAACCAGGATGAGCACCTGCCACGGCCATGCTCCTGTCGCAGCGGCCGTGCCGCCGACGACGCGGGTGTTGGCGCTCGGCCTCAGCGTGTCCATCACGTCGCGGACGGTCTGAGCCCGGACCGGAGCCTGCGCGAGAACGACGGTGAGCGCGGCCGTCGCGCTGACCGCAAATATACTGCGCATGTTTTCCTCCGAAAACGGGTGTTGCCGATGCTAGGGGGTTGTATACAGGCCTGCCGTCCCGACACGGGCGTTCGCGTCGGCCGCCAGCGTGTGGGCGATGACCGCAGGAAGTTCGAACGCGTCGCGCTTGTTGTTGTGAGCCTGCAGCCAGGAGATGAGCTCAGTGGCCGGCCGGCTGGTGGCGATTGCCACGGTGTAATCCGTGCCGAACGGCGCATCCACCGCGGGCTGATAGGACCACCGATCGGTGATGATGTGCGGGTTGTGGCTGGGGTAGAATGGAAACAGCAATTGGAGCGTCCCGTCAGCGGCGATATTGACCACCGTCAGATAGCTGTCGCGGATGTCGCTGATCACAAGCTCGGGGTGATCGCCGAGCGTATAGGACCTGCCATCTTCGCCGATTTTGACGTCGATGATCCGTGAGCCCGACAGCTTCTTCACCTGGCGCAGGGCCCAGGTTCGGTCGATGACATCACCCAGGACCGTGCCATCGACCCGGCCCATGATCAGATCACCGCGCGAGAGGGCGTTGCCGCGTCCCACATCCCAGACGAGATCAGCCTCGGACGGTGCCGAACTGACGAACGGCGCCCGGGCCTTTTGGATTTTCGAGAAATCCGCCGGCGCGCCGTTTGCCACACCGACCCTCACCGGATCGACCTGCGGTTTCGCGACCTGCGGCTTCGGGCCAGGTTTGGGCGGCTCGGGCGTCGCGCCATCGTCCGTACGGAATACGATTTTCTGCAGGGCTTCGGCACTCTCGATCCGCGGCTGAAAGTCGATGAACTGGCGTCCCTCCGTGGCTTGGCGGACATGGGGGCCGAGAAACTTGAGCAATTGCTCGCGGGTGACCTTGCCGTCGCGCGATGCGGCGCCCTCGATGCTGCGGGCCATGAAATAGCTCAAGGCGCCGCGAACGGCCTTCGGGTCGGCGCTGTCGATGCCAGGCATTTCCGGTACCGTTGACGTCTCCGTCGCGCCGGCAAAGAAGGTCACATGCGTCAACTCCTTCACGTCGACGCGGGCTTCCCGCTCCGACATCGGAATGCCGACGAAGCTGTCGTGGCTCGCGTCATCAATGTCGGCGGAAAGCGAGCGAACCTTTATCTGTCCGGCGGACTCGTCAACGTGGCGCATGCGGCCCCCATAGCAGGAGTCCATCACCACCAGCACATCGACGCCCTTGGCATCAAGACGGGCGTACCAGGCCCGCATCTCGCGATCGACGATGATTTCGTGGCCGTCGTCAACCGACCCGCCGCCAAAACCTGACAACGCGATCTGCGCATCAAACGCCGACGCGTCCAATCCCTTCCAGCGGGGATAGGCGCGAACCCGCATGCCGTGACCGGAATAGGTGATGATGGCGAGATCGCCGGATTTCGATTGGTCGACCAGGCGGTTCATCTCGGCAACGACGCGTGAACGAACGGCGTTGCCGTTGGTCAGCGTCTGCACCTTGGCGCCTGCCGCCGTGAGCGCGCCGGAGATGTCGCGTGCATCAGCGACCGCGCCGGCGAGCTGCCCCTTTTCATTGAGGTTGGGGTATCTGTCGATGCCGATCACCAGGGCACGCACCGCGCCGCCGCCCGGCGCATGCAGCGCAGCCGCAGCGAAAGCCGATGAACTCCAAAGCAGCAGGGCGGCGCCGATTGGTAGCAAGGCAGGTCGGATCATCGCCAATGCTCTTATTCTGGCACTGCGTCACGCGCCCACTCGACGCGGCGGTCGAGCTGCCAGATTTCTTGCGGGCTCAGCCGGTCTGCGTTGGGCAGCACGCCAACGTTGAACGGCTGGGAGGCGCCTTTCCAGTCGATTCTGATCTCGGCCCTGATGCCCTGCCGCAACAGCTCTGCGCGCACGGCCTCGACGCGACGCCGCGACAGGTCCATGTTGTGTTCTGCGGTGCCCCGCGGGTCGGCGTGGCCGATAAGTTTCATGGTCCGCACCGTCTTCGCCGCCTCGGCGAGTTCCTGCATGGCTTTCTCACCCGTGGGCGTGAAGCGGGTTTCGTCGGTGTAGAAGTTGACGGGGACCGGCACGGAGACGACCGCTGCCCCCCGGGGGCCTCGCAACAGCGCGGGCGAATAGATGCCGCCCGGCCTGCCATCGGCTTCGCGCATCACGGGCGTAAAGGTGATGTTCTTGCGGCCCTCCTGATCATCGTTGGCGAGCGACTGGGCCGCCGCCAGCCTGGTCAGCAGCGCGCTCCGCTCGTCCAGCGCCGATCGGATGCCGGGCGCGTTCAGAATCGACACGCTTTTCTGATACCATTGATAGGCGCTCAACCTGTCGCCGCGTCCCATGAAGTAGTCGGCGAGCTTCTCCGCCCCCCGCCAGTTTCCGCCGCCGGTTGTGAGCATGCGCTCCGCAACGTCTATGGCCTTGGCGCGATCCGCTGCGGCAACGCCAGGCGCGCCAGCATGCGCGACGAGAAAGTCCACGAGCTTGCCACGAAACTCGTCGACGCGCCCCCCGCACACGGGGTCGTCGCTGATGGCCTCAAGGCCACGGATCGCCGCGTCCACCGAATGTGCCGCCACCGCTTCGCCGAAAACCGCGACCCGATCGGCGCACGTCGCGTGCGCGGCGATCGGCAATCCGGTTGCGGCGAAAATCATGCCAGCAAGCACGCTCAATCGGACTCCCCACAGTTTCATGTCGCGCTCTCCAACCGGCCGGATCCTCACGGCCGCCGTTCAACGGTAATTTATCTCGAGCTTTTTTGTCAGAAACCACGGGCCGGCTCCCAGCCGATTGAAGGGCATCTCGGCGGCGGCATTGCGGTGTGGCCAGGAGGTATGGGCAGCGTCTTTTATCCTACTTCGCATATCCTACTTCGCACGCTCTTTCTCCTTCTTGGCCTGCTTGAGCACCTCCAGCAACTCAATCGAGCCCTTTGCCGAACGTCCGTTTGCCTCATGCTTGGACTTGTTGCCGATCGCCTTCTTCTCCTCGCGTGCCCGACGCAGCAGCGTGATCCATTCGATCGACGCGGCAGCAGTCCGCGTCGATGACGCGATGTCGGGGTTTTTCGCCCGGTTGATGCCGTCGAGTGCACGCGCGACGAATTCGTCGCTGTTGTTGGCGCTGCGTTCGGCAAGCGCGTCGAGAATTTGGCGCACCAGCCACGGATCGGTCTCGATCAGCGCTCGCAGGAGCTCGTTGCGGCCGACGGTGCGCGTCTCGGCAGTGCTGAACTGGGGTAATGAGGGGCTGTCACGGGACTGTGCCATCGCTGGCGCGCAGGCCGAAAGCACAAGGACGGCGGCGATCAGGGAGTCGAAGCGCATGTGGTCCTCCTAAAGCTTGCTGATTGCTTCACGCATCTCGCGCATGCACTGTCCGAATATGTCTTCCATCACCCCGGTTGACACCACCACGATGGTGCCGAACACGCTCTCGCGGCGGTTCAGAAAGCCAGCAGCCGTGCATGCGACGACGAGCTTGCGAGTTGTCTCGGAGGACATCTGCGGCGCCAGGAACCGGGCGAGATTGGATTGGTCGAGTGCGCCCGGCGCCTCGCGCCAGCAGCTTTCGAGCCGCGGCAGCGTATCGGCGGTGAACATCCCCTTGAGAATCCGCTCCTTGGTCAGCCGGCGCCGCCGCAACTCGGCGGGGTTCTTCTCCAGGTCGATGATGCGCTGATTGTGCGCCTTGGCGAGAAGCGTGATGTCGTCCGGCTCGGTAAAACCCATGACCCTGATGGCGAAGTAGAATTCCGCGAACTCGAACATGCTTTCGAGACGCAGGCCTTCCAGGATCGCCTCATCCTGGGTGGCGCTCGCCTCGCAGATGCGCTCTTCAAAATTCATGCGGGCGCGGCGCATGTGCTCCAGGGCGGCCAGCTCCTTTTCGGCGTCGAAGCGGTCCATCACACGGCAACGGCCTTCACGATCATCGAGCATTTTCCATTCTTCTTGTTCGGTTCCGTCTAACACCTGACGGCAGCGGCGCGCCGTGGCGCGGCGGACCAAAGGCTTTCGCAGACCTCGAGACGACGGCAGCGAAGACTGCGAGGGCAACGATGAGTTGTCGATCTCATGTGTTGACCAGGATTAATTGAGGGCGGTTTCAGACGAAACGCCATCCGTACTCTAAAGCGAAGCGCTGCAACTTGTCAGGTGGCACGGCCTCCCAACCGATTGAAGGGCGTCTCGGCGGGCAGCCATTGCGGTGCGAGGGCAACATTGACTATCGACGTCATGTGTTGAGCAGGATTAATCAGCTCCCGGTACCCCCCTTGTCCGTTACGGCTGACTGCCCGTGCAGTCGTGGTGCGACGACTGCTCTACCTCTTCGCCACGAAATAGAAATCTCTCCACCCTGACGGCGAGCGATCGGTGAATGGCTGCTGGCGTTTGTTGGTCGCATCCACAAACGTCGTCACGGACACTGTCGAACTGCCGGCCGCACCTGGCACCTTCAACTCCATCACAAAGGCCCGGGCGAACGGGCTGTTGACGCCGTCGACATCGTCCGCCGCGAGTTCCTCGTCCTTGGCGGAAATAGACGACGAGCGTCCCGGCTGCCGGCTCGGGTGCAAGGCCCCGACCATTGCTGCCGGCGCGATGCCATCGTGCGGCGTCCTTGCATGGATTGACGCGGCGGGCGTCGAGAACGAGCCCATCCCGGCGCGCCGGCCGCATCCAGCAATTCCTCATAAGACACGGGCTCAGCCTTTACGTCGCGATCATCGAGACATCGACGGGAATGAGAAAGTTGATGCGACACGGTTGATCTTGATGCCGTGGCCGGAAATTAGATGAGCGCCCAATCGGCCTGATCGCGCAACGCGCCCAATGCCTCTGGCGTTGCGGTCAAGGTCCGTCTCGGTTCGACAGACTGACCTGCCGCGGGGCGTCGGCGACGGCTTTGGCGTCGCGGTGCGGGCTGGGCAGGAACGGAACGAGCGGTACCGGGAATTGCCGATCAGCGGCGTTCGGCGGATGCTGGCAACCGAGACGCGCCATCCGGCGCCTTCGTCGGGTCCGGTCGGGGAGTCGGTGAGGCTGCCATCGAGGGCCAATGCCTTAAGACCTGTGCGCACCAAGTCTTGTGGGTGTTTCGACACTCAGGTGCGTGGCACCGCGTTCAATGCCGTCTGATCGGCCGCTCGTGCGGCGATTTTTCAACGCCGGCACGTTATCGTGAGCGAGAAGAATGGCCGAATTGTAATCGGACAGCGCGCGATTAGTCTCACCTTTAGCCTCCCGCGCTTCGCTGCGATGAGGCCTCAGCAGATTGGAGTTGAGGCCAATAGCTTCATCGCAGTCACGTAGAGCGCGCTCTTTTTCATTCATTGCGTTTAGGGCGAAGCACCGGTACACAAATGCATCCGCACGCGTCGGCGGCTGGGTGGAAACGAACATGTAGGCCGGATGGCGCGGCCTGTGCGGCGGCCTCGAACTGATGGGCTTGGCGAAAAGCAAATCTTCTTGCCGCCCGGATTAGCCGTGTCTGCGCCCACTCGCCGCTCCGCCGCGTTGCGGCAAGCCGCGGAAACAGCCAACTTCTCGGAGATTGACGCCGATGCTGGATCACCTGAAGGCAAACAACCGCGCCTGGGCGGCGCGGATGATTTCCCGCGACGCCGGCTTCTTCGCCCGGCTCGAACGCCAGCAGGCGCCGGAGTACCTGTGGATCGGATGCTCCGACAGCCGGGTGCCGGCCAATCAGATCGTGGACGTCGATCCCGGCCAGATCTTTGTACACCGAAACGTCGCCAACCTCGCGCCGCCTCAGGATGCCAATTACCTGTCGGTGCTGCAATTCGCAGTCGACATCTTGAAGGTCAAGCACATCATTGTGGTGGGACACTATGGATGCGGCGGGGTGAGCGCGGCAGTGGACGGCAGGCGGCGCGGCCTTGTGGATCATTGGCTGCATCCGATCCGCCAGGTCTACGATGAGCACCGCGACGAGCTTGATGGGATGCCGGACGGCAGTGTGCGCCTCAACCGCTTGTGCGAGCTTAATGTCATCCGGCAGGTGAGGAATGTTGCCTCTGACATCCTTGTGCAGGCCGCCTGGGCAGATGATCAGCAGCTCGCCGTGCATGGCTGGATCTATTCTCTGGCCAACGGCCTGGTGACCGACCTTGGCGTGACGGTCAGCGGACCAAAGGAGACTGCGCGGGTGGGATGACGCTGCCCGCATGTCCCCGAGCTACGTTGCGGGGATCGGCGGGGGGCGCCCCGGTTACGTTCCTGCGGCAACGTCGACGCGCAAAGCGGCGCGCCGTGAGCCAGGCTGTTAAGCACCGGGCAGGCCATCCGCTATGATCGACGAGCTACGTCAAAGCCGGCAAGTCCCCGAAATATTCCGGATGGGCCTTCTCGACCTCAGCCATCAGCGAGGGACGGAACTGATCCGGCACGTCAAGGCGTGGCGCTCCTTTCAGCGTGTTGATCAGCACCTCGTCTTCCGCCGCCTCGAATGCCCGCATGACCGCCGGCGACAGGCGCGGATCATAGCTGATATGGCGGATCGCCTTTTTGCCCACCGCCACGTCCGTGTTGGGAACCCATTTGGCGAATATCTCTACAGCTTCGTCGCGGTGATTACGGGTGTAATGCGACGCACCGGCCAGCCCGGCGGTGAAGTTAAGCACGACGTCGGGCTTGCTCGTGATGGTCGGCCCGTGCGCGGTCGCCACCATCACATAGGACATGTGATGGCCGCCGCGAATGACCAAAAACGAGTCCGGGACCTGCTCAAGCACTGCCGTGACATAGGGCTCCCACGACACGACTGCATCGACCCTGCTCTCGTTAAGGGCCGGTGCCAGGCCGAATTGCGACCAGATGTTCTCGATCGTCAGGTCCTCGTATTTCATGCCGGCGCGGCGCAACACCATCTTGAAATACTCATCGGATGTCTGCCCGCGGGCGAGCCCGATGCGCTTACCCTTGAGATCAGCGACTTTGCCGGCAGCGATGCCGGCGCCCTTGCGGGTGACGATCCCGAGCGGCTCGTCGGCGTTGTCGCGGGTCGCGTCGTTCATGATGATGCCGATCACCTTGAACGGCTCGCCGGAATGGACCGCCTTCAGGAAGGTGGTCACGCTCATGTCGCCGATCTGTGCTTCGCCATTGTGCATGGCATTGACCATATCGGTCCCGGTATCGACGATCTTCATGTGGGCGTCGATGCCGTGTCTTCTAAAAATGCCCTTCTCGGCGCCGACGAACATCGGCAGATGGCCGAAATTGTTGCCGATCACGACGTCGAGTGTGGACAGCTGCCCCGAACCGGCATTCATCCTTTCCTCCCTGATCTGTGGCGCTGGCCGCAGCGAGCGCTGTTTCATTGAAACGACAGGCCGAATCGCGTGCTTCTAGCTCCTGGTCAGAGTCAACGAGTATCGCGGGTCGGCCGCCAGGCATTGGGCTTCCGGCAGCCCAAGCTCCCGGCGCACGATGTTGGTTCCGAGCACCATCGCGACCATCTTGTAGGTTGCATGCCGCCGGCTCATGCCCTCGCGGCCCATCCCGCAGTCGGACGAGATGATCAGCCGTTCGGGCGGGATATGTTTCAATGCCTCGCGGATCAAGGCGGCGACCTCGTCCGGGCGCTCGACCTGCAGCGTGTGATGATCGATCACGCCGATGACGATCTTCTTGTCCTTGATCGTTTCGCCGATCGCCTTGAGGTCACCGGGGCCGGATGAGCAGGTTTCGAACGTCAGGGCATCGGCGTCGATCTGATTGAGCGCCTCAAGGGTCGGCTTATAACTCTGGATTTCCTTGAACATGCGCTGCTGCGAGGGGTTTCCCCAGCAGGTGTGACACCACACTTCGGTGTTGGCGCGCAGGCCTTTCACCGTGTTGTTGAAGACGCCGACGAGATCGGACACGTCGAGCTTGCCGAAAGCCTTGCCGCGCACCGGCACCATGTGAATCTGCGGCTCTTCCATCTGGATCACCGGGCAACCGGCATCGGCGAGGTCGTTGAGCTCCTTGTTGAGAGCCTCGCTCAGCGCCATCGTGCGCTCAACCGGGTCCTTATAGTAGGCGTCGGCGGCGGAAGCTGCGAGAAGCTCCGGCAGGATGGTGCCGAACTTGACCGGCCTGGTGGTCAAACGCTGGGCCACCTTCCACATGGCGGCATACTGCAGATTGCCGGGCCCTGCGGGTCCCACGATCTTGGGGAAGACGCGCGCCTCGAGATAGTCGTGCAGAATGTGCCCGCGCGGAAAGCCGACCGCGCCGACATTGTAGACCGCCGGCTCGGCGACGGTGTCGAATCCGGCCATATGCGTCAACGGATAGCTCTGCCAGCTCATGCCGCCGACTTCGTCGTCGTAATGCGCGTCGCCATCGGTACAGATATCGAGGCCCGCGGTCTCCTGCGCCCGCAGATGTACCGAGACCGCGTCCTCGTATTGCTCGCGGTAGCGGGCATTGACCATGGCTTCAAGAAAGCTCTTGGTGCCGAGAACGGCGGTGTACCAGGACGGCCGCGGCAGCGAGCCGATGATAGATGTCGGCAGTGCTTTTCCGGCTGATGCTTTGAACATCTTTACAGGTCCTCTTCGATTAGCGCGCCGCGCGCAGAACTAAAGACTTGCGCTTGATGCCGCCACCCGCGCTTTCCGAACGGCGGCGCAGCGGGAACTCTTCGCAGTGAGGGGAATTAGCCTATCCGCCGACATTGTGCCTCGATTTCTTCGCGACCATCAATGCTCGGTCGCGGAAAATTCTTTTGGCAGGCGGCATGCGGCAACGCGGATGTTTCGCATCGTCGCCGGGGTGTTGCGGCTCCTGCCGACGAAGCGCGGCTCGCCGCCGGTGATGACGGCGCCGACCGCGGCGATGTCGCCATTGCGGATCGCCGAGAGCGCATCGCTCTGCGTGCCGCCATCGGGAGCGTCGATCAGGACGATGTCGGCCGCTTTGCCGGCGGCGAGCGAGCCGCAGTCGAGGCGGTACACCCGCGCATTGCTGCCGGTCGCCGCGGCGACGGCCATCTCGGGCGCGAGGCCGCCGAGACTCGACAGGTGCGCGATCGTGTAGAGCATGCCGAGCGGCATGATTCCGCTGCCGGTCGGCGTGTCGGTGCCGATGATCACCCGGTCGAAGGCTTCGAGTCTTTGTGCCAGGCTGGCGCAAAGGAGCGCGGTGCGCAGATTGCCTGCGGTGCAGATCTGCAGCGCGATGTCGCTCTCCCGGATGATGCGCTCGAAGTCGCGATCCGGCATCGCGGTGGGGCCGCCATTGACGTGAAAGGACACATGCGGCTTGAGGGCGAGCAGGTGGTCGCCGGTGATGGCGCCGGAGCCCGGAATCGACGAGCCGCCAGTGTGCACGGTGGTAATCATGTCGTGAGCACGGGCGGCGGCAATCAACGGGGCATATTCGTAAGCGCTCGCGAAGGCGCCGAACCCGGCTTTGGCGAGCCAAACGCCTTGCTTGGCAACCTCGCCGAGGTCGTTGCCGGTTAAGCTGGGTTCAAGAATGATGGAGCCGGCGTGCACGGTCATACCGCCCGGCCGGTAGTGCTCAAAACATCGCCTTGCCGCAACCGCGAGCGCCTTGACCCCCTCGGCATCGCGTGGGCGTCCCGGCACGTGCACCTCGGAGGCGCTGATGGCCGTGGTCACGCCGCCATGGACATAGCTCTCGAGATATCCGACGGTCCGCTGGCGGGGCGTGTAGTCGCCAAACGCAACGTGGACGTGGGAATCGATGAGGCCGGGAATGGCGGTTGCCCCGTCGGCATCGATGACGACATCGCAGGCATCGACCTGACTTGGCGACGCCACGCCGACCGTCTCTATCCTGGTGCCGCGCGTGATAATGGTATCGCCGTGAGCCAGCGGGGCGCGCCAATCGCCGGAAGCGATGGTGCCGATATTGGTGACGGCGAGACGCATGGCCAAGGCCCCGTGGGGCGAATTGTGGTCGCCCCGTCCGCGCGCCCGTGCCTTGACGGAGCACGATCCTGATCTTAAACCGCCCGCCGCGTGCGCCCGCAACGGGGCGACCACGGCCGCCCCGTTGACTGTGGGTGCGCCGATCCTTCGGATTGGCTCAGGGGACGGACGTGAGGTCCGAAACGCCCAGCGGCTGTAAAGCGCGGGCCGCCAGGGCGGCCCAAGTCGCGATGCTAAGAAAATGATGCTATAATGCAAGACGGGAACGACGTCCAAGTCGAAAGCCGCGGGTCGGTTCCCGGCCGGATCAGCCCGTGGCCGCAAATGGCCGCTGGCACAAACTGAAAAACATTGAGGACGGGCTATGTCGAGATATCTTGCGCTGATTGCTGCGGCCGGTGCGTTGCTGGCCGTGCTCCCCGCAACCGCTCAACAAGCGGGGTATCCCAGCCGGCCAATCAAGATCATTGTCTGCCTGCCGCCCGGGGGCGGCGTCGATACAGTGACCCGCGTCGTCTCTGACCAGCTGCAGCGCCGCCTTGGCCAGACCATCGTGATCGAGAACAAGGGCGGGCAATCCGGCAATCTCGGCGCCGAAGCCGTCTTTGCGGCGGAGCCTGACGGCTACACCTTGCTGGCATCCCAACCTGCGCCGATCACCACCAACCCGCTGCTCTACAAGAGTCTGGCGTTCGATCCCGCCCGCTTCACGCCGGTCGCAGTGATGACCACGATCCCCAATACGCTTACGGTGCGCGCGGATTTCCCGGCGAAAAACGTTCAGGAATTCATCGCCTATGCCAAGGCCAATCCCGGTAAGGTCAGCTACGCTTCCCAGGGCAATGGCACCACCTCACACCTGACCGCGGTGATGTTCGAGCAAGCGACCGGCGCGAAGCTTCTCCACGTACCCTATCGCGGCACCGCCCCGGCCATCAACGATCTGATGGGTGGTCATGTGGACGCGTTCTTCAACGAGTTGGCGACGTCGATGGAACTGCACAAAGCCGGCAGAGCCAGAATCCTTGCCGTGACGACGGCCGCCCGCGTTCCGGAACTGCCCGATATCCCGACCCTGCAGGAAGCCGGGCTGAGCGGCTTCGTGGCAGATACCTGGAATGCCATTTCGGCGCCGCCAAAGACGCCTGCGCCGATCATTGCTAAGCTTAACGCCGCCATCAACGAGGTGCTCAAGACGCCTGAGATGCAGAACCATCTGAGCCTGATGCACCTCCAAGCGGTGGGCGGCCCCCCGCAGCGAATGGCCGAAATCGTCAAGGCCGACACGCAGCGCTGGGGCGATGTCATCCGCACCGCCCATGTGACACTCGAATAGCGCACAGCAGGGCCGAGCGGCAGGCCGCCGTTCAGCCATCACTGGCTGCGAAGCTGCCGCCACCGCAGGAATTCCTGGTAGAGCTGCTCGGTGCTGCGTGCTGATCGCATGTCGCCGGACGCAGCCTGGTCCGCCGGCGCGTCGTTGCTATTGGGGCTGTTGCGCTGCGCCTGCGCGGGGTGACTGTCGAGCCACTGCTGCGCTGCTTCGAACCGGGTCCAGCCGGGCAAGGTGGCCGTGATGTTGACCTCGCGCCATTTCGGATGGCGGGGCGGCTTCTGGAATTCAGCGATCTTCGGAAAGAAGGCCTCCACGAATCGCTGTACCCGCCGGTAGCGGTCGACATTGGTCCTTGGCCAGTTGTAGGCGATCAGCACGGCGCCGACTGCGACCGAATCCACGGTTTCGCCAGGCAGAATGAGTTCGGGATAATCCTCGTGAGAGAAGCTCGTCGGCAGATAGTCGCCGATGAGCTGCGCGGGGTAAGGGATCGGCACCAAACGCAGGTGGTCGCCGCTGGCCAGTTTCAAC